>JAHJWA010000169.1 GCA_018828205.1 Alphaproteobacteria bacterium | reverse complement strand
TCGGCGAACAGCCGCTTCACCATCGCCTGGGCATCGTCGAAACTGCCGTCGATCGCGATGTTGTGGACGTTGGGCGCGCGCACCGTGGTCATCTGGCGGCGCTGGACGTCGCTCACCCGCCCGCTGGGGTGGAGCATGAAGATCTCGACCCGGTCGCGCCCGGCGACCGCATCGATCGCCGCGCTGCCGGTGTCGCCGCTGGTGGCCCCGACGATGGTCAGCGTGCCCTGCTCGCGCGCGAGGAATTCCTCGAACAGCAGGCCCAGCAGCTGGAGCGCGACATCCTTGAAGGCCAGCGTCGGCCCGTGGAACAGCTCGAGCAGCCAGTGTCGCTGGTCGAGCTGCGCCAACGGGGTCACCGCGGCATGCGCGAAGCGCCCATAGGCCTGCTCGCACAGCTCCCGCAGCCGCCCTGGCGCCAGGCTGTCGCCGACGAAGGGCTGCATCACCCGCGCGGCGAGCTCGGGATAGGCCAGCCCGCGCATCGCCGCGATCTCGCCGGGCGAAAACCGCGGCCAGGTCGCGGGCAGGTACAGCCCGCCATCGCTGGCCAGCCCGGCCAGCGTCACGCCGGCGAAATCCAGCGTCGGAGCGCTGCCTCTTGTGGAGATGTAGTCCATCGCTGCTGCGCCTAGCTTGCGGCCTCGCGGCGGGCAAGCAAGCGGCGCTTTAGCGCGGCGAAGCCCGGTCGCTCCTGCGTCCGGCCCCCAGACCCAGCTTCTGGCGCAGGACGAGACCGTAGATCACCAGCGCGGTGAGCGCGAACAGGAACCACTGCCCGGCATAGGCGAGATGGTTGTTGGGAAGATCGCCCGGATCGGGCGCGGCCAGCGGCTGCAGGCCAGCGACCGGCGCGATCGCGACCAGACGCACCGAATCGCCATAGGGCGCGACCAGACCGGTGACCGTGCCCCCGTCCCAGGCGGGCGGTTCGGGAATCCGCGACCAGCCCATCGCGACATCGGCGTCGGCTCCATCGGCGAGCGTGCAGCGCGCGATCTGCGCCCAGCCCTTCTCGCCGCGGCGCGAGGTGCCCGCGATGCTGTCGAAGCCGGTAACCTGCGCGCAATTCACCGTGCTGCGGCGAAACAGCGCGGTCTCGAATTGCGCCGGGGTGGGCCAGCCTATCTCGGGTTGCTCGCCGGCGGAGGCGTAACGCGCGATCAGCGCTTCCTTCTCGTCCATCCGGCCCAATTGCCAGAAGCCGAGCGCGATCATCGTGAGCACGGCGGCCAGCACGATCACGGTGGAAACAACGGGAATGCGCGCGCGGGTCGGTTCGGTCATTCGCTGCGCCCGGCCTCACCGGCCCGGTTGCGGTATTCCGCCGTCATCAGCAGCGATTTGGAGACGCGCAGCCCGCCAAGCACCGCGCCGATGGTGATCGGCACCCACAGCAGGATATGGACCCAGAAGGGCGGACGGACCGCGACATCGAGCCAGATCGCCAGCCCGCTGATGAGCGCGCCCAGGATCAGCGTGAGAAAGGCGGCCGGACCGTCGCCGACATTGAAGCGGTCGAAATCGAGCTGGCAGGCGCTGCAGCGGGGTGCGAACTTGACCACGCCCGCGAACAGCGTGCGCGTCCCGCAGCGCGGGCAGCAACCGAAAAGGGCGACCTCCCCGAGCGATGGTGCCGGGGAAGGCCGCCCTGTATCCGTGTCCGGCGAACCGGGCTCCATCAGTGGACCGCGGCGCCCCAACCGCCCCAGACGTAGACGGTGATGAAGAGGAACAGCCACACCACGTCGACGAAATGCCAGTACCAGGCAGCGGCCTCGAAGCCGAAATGCTGGCGCGGGGTGAAGTGGCCCAGATAGGTGCGGCGCAGGCAGACGATCAGGAAGATCGTCCCGATCAGCACGTGGAAGCCGTGAAAGCCCGTCGCCATGTAGAAGGCCGAGCTGTAGGTGTTGCCACCGAAGTCGAAGGGAGCGGCCGCATATTCATAGGCCTGGATCGCGGAGAACACCGCACCCAGGATGATCGTCAGCCACAGCCCCTTCTTGAGGCCGTCGCGGTTGCCGTGGATCAGCGAGTGGTGCGCCCAGGTCACCGTGGTGCCCGAACACAGCAGGATCAGCGTGTTGAGCAGCGGCAGCGAGAAGGGATCGATCACCGCCTCGATCGCTTCGGGCGGGAAGACACCGCCGATCACGTCGGACAATTCGCTGGGGAACAGCGCGAAATCGAACCAGCTCCAGAACCAGCCCACGAAGAACATCACTTCCGAAGCGATGAACAGGATCATGCCGTAGCGCATGTGCAACTGCACCACCGGGGTGTGATCGCCGCGCTCGGCTTCCTTCACGATGTTCGAGAACCAGCTGAAGAAGGTCGCGATCAGGCCGGCGATACCGAGGCCGAGCACAAGATGCGCGGCCCCCATCTCGTGCATGAACAGCACCATGCCGGTGGTGAAGGTCAAAGCCGACAGCGAGCCGATCAGCGGCCAGATGTCGGGTTCGAGAATGTGATAGTCGTGGTTTACGGTGCCAGCCATGGGTCTTTCGGTCCTGTGGATCGGATGCCGGTGCCCTTAAAGCGCGTCGCGCCCCGGGTCCAGTCTCTTACTCTGCGCCTGTGTCCGCGCGGTGGAAAGTGTAGCTCAGCGTGATCTGCTCGACGCCCTCGGCGTTCTCGTCGGAGAGAATGGCGGGGTCGACGTAATAGAGCACCGGCATGCGAATTTCCTCGCCCGGCTGCAGCACCTGTTCGGTGAAGCAGAAACACTGGATTTTGTTGAAATAGCGCCCGGTCTGCTCGGGTTCGACGTTGAAGGTGGCGGTGCCGGTGATCGGCACATTGCTGTTGTTGCGCGCGGTGTAGAAGGCCAGATCGCGCTGCCCGATCTGGACCGTATCGGTCGGCTGTTCGGGGCGGAATGTCCAGGGCATGTCGCTGGCGGTGCTGGCATCGAAGCGGATCGACATCTGCCGCCCGCCCGCGCTCTGCGCCATCTGCGCGGCGAGCGCGGCATCGCTCTCGGTCGCCCGCTGCGTCGTGCCGCCGAAGCCGGTGACGCGGCAGAACAGATCGTAGAGCGGAACCGCGGCATACCCCATGCCGAGCATCGCCGCCGCGCCGAGGAAGGCGAAGAAGGCGGTGCGCGCGTTGCGGTTGTCGAGGCTGGCCGTCGTCATCGTCAGTCGCCCATTCGCACGATCGTGATCGCGTAGAACAGAACCACGAAGAACAGCAGCAAACCGCCCATCACGAGATTGCGGCTGCGCTGGCGGCGCTTGCGTTCGATGTCTTCTTCGGGCGTCATGCGGTCACTCCATTGACTACCAGCACCCGGTCCACGACCAGCACCGCGAACAGCGCGAAAAGGTAGAGGATGCTGAAGGCGAACAGCCGTTTCTCGGGCTTCATGGCGTCGTCCGTGCCCGTCTGCCGGAAAGCGACGGGGAGCGAAAGCGCAAGGAAGGCAAGCGACAATGCGAGCGCCGCAAGACCGTAGACCATGCCGGTCCCGCCGATGAACCAGGGCGCGGCGGCGATCGGGACCAGCAGCACCGCATAGGCGAGGATCTGGCGCCGCGTGCTGGTCTCGCCGCGCGCGACGGGCATCATCGGGATGCCGACCTTGGCGTAATCGGACTTAACGAACAGCGCCAGCGCCCAGAAATGCGGCGGGGTCCAGAAGAAGATGATCGCGAACAGCAGCACCGGCATCATGGTGATCTCGCCGGTCACCGCGACCCAGCCGATCAGCGGCGGAAACGCGCCCGCGCCGCCGCCGATGACGATGTTCTGCGGGGTGCGGGGCTTGAGCCAGATGGTGTAGACCACCGCGTAATAGAGGATCGAGAGCGCGAGGATCCCCGCGGCGAGCCAGCCGATCGCCAGCCCCATCACCAGCACCGAGGCAACCGAGAGCGCGATGCCGAAATCGCGCGCGTCGCCGCGCTGCATCCGACCGGCGGGCAAGGGGCGCTTGGCGGTGCGCTTCATCCCGGCGTCGAGATCGGCTTCCCACCACTGGTTGAGCGCCGCCGCCCCGCCCGCGCCCAGCGCGATGCAGAGGATCGCGGTAAAGCCGAGCACCGGATGGATCGACCCCGGCGCCGCAAGCAGCCCGCACAGCCCGGTGAAGATCACCAGGCTCATCACCCGAGGCTTGGTCAAAGCGAAGAAGTCGCGCCAATCGGCGGGCAGGACAAGGGGTGCGGTCTGGGTCATGGTGTGGGGGCGCTATAGCCGCGCATGGCCAAGCGCGAAAGGGCGTTAGAGCGTGGCCAGCCAGGCGAGGAGCAGGCGGTTCACCGCCTCGGGTCTTTCCTGCTGGGTCCAGTGCCCGCAGCCCTCGAGCACCTTGCCCTCGACTCGCGGCGCGAACATGCGGGTGAAGGCCACGGGATCCTCGATCGCGCCGAACAGGAACGACGCCGGATCGCGCGTTCCGCCGATAAACAGCGCGGGCTGCTCGATCCGCTGCCCGGCGAACTGCCGGAGCCATTCGAAATCGCGCTCGTGGTTGCGATAGCGGTTGAGCGGACCGCGAAAGCCCGAGGCGCGGAACTCGGCCTCGTAGAAATCGAGATCCCCCTCGCTCAGCCAGGCGACCGGCTGCGGATCGGGCAGACCTTCGAGGAAGGTGGCGCCGTAGGGCTTGTCGAAATAATCGCCCGGCGGCACGTCGCCCGAGATCGCATACATCATCCGCTGGACGAAATCGCGCGGATCCGCCTCGGCCTCGGCCTCGGCTATTCCGGGCTCCTGAAAATATTCCTGGTAGAAAAATCGCCCCTTGGCGGTGAAATGCTCGCGGAAGACCTCGGTGAAGGGGCGGTTGGGAACCCCGCCGAAGGGCACCGAGAGGCCGGCGACGGCGCGGAAATCCTCCGGATTGGTAAGCGCGGTATTCCACACGATCGGCGCCCCCCAGTCGTGCCCGACCAGCACCGCGGGCGCCTCGGGCGAAAGCGCCTGCCGCAAGCCCACCAGATCGCCCACGATCCGCTCCAGCGCATAGGCGTCGATCGCCTCGGGCTTGTCCGAACCGCCATAGCCGCGCACGTCGATCGCGCAGGCGGTGAAACCGGCCTCGGCCACGGGTCCAAGCTGGTGACGCCAGCTGTACCAGCTCTCGGGAAAGCCGTGGACGAAGATCACCAGCGGCCCCTCGCCCGCGATCGCGCAGCGCAGCTGCACTTCGCCGGCATCGATCATGCGCATTTGCGGGCTGGTCGCGGACACGGGCTGTTCTCCTCGGGCAATTCGATTCGGCGGCGAGCCTATCACAAACGCAAACGGCCGGCCCCTGGGGACCGGCCGCTCGCGTGTTCGGTTGACCCTGCGATCAGACCGACGTCGTCTTGGGATCTTCCTGACGGTGATCGTGGTAATCGTGATGATCCTCGATCACCGGCAGCGTCTCGAACTGGTGGAACGGCGGCGGGCTGGACAGCGTCCATTCCAGCGTCGTCGCGCCCTCGCCCCAGGGGTTGGCCGGAGCCTTCTTGCCGACGGTGAAGGCGTAGATCAGATTGGCGAAGAACAGCAGCATCGAGGCGGCCATGATGTGGTAGCCCAGCGAGCTGATCTCGTTCCAATACTGATACGCCGGGGTGTAGTCCGGGTAACGGCGCGGCATGCCCTGCAGACCCAGGAAATGCTGCGGGAAGAAGATCACGTTCACGCCGATGAAAAAGCCCCAGAAATGCAGGTGCGCGAGCAGTTCGGAATGCATCCGGCCGCTCATCTTCGGGAACCAGTAGTAGAAGCCGGCGAAGAGCGAGAACACCGCACCCATCGACAGCACGTAGTGGAAGTGCGCGACCACGAAATAGGTGTCGTGGACGACATCGTCGATCCCGCCGTTGGCAAGATAGACGCCGGTCACGCCGCCGACGGTGAAGAGGAAGATGAAGCCGAGCGACCAGACCAGCGGGCTCTTGAACTCGATCGATCCCCCCCACATCGTCGCGATCCAGCTGAAGATCTTCACGCCGGTCGGCACCGCGATCACCATGGTGGCGGCGGTGAAATACATCTTCGTGTTCACGTCGAGGCCCACGGTGTACATGTGGTGCGCCCAGACGACGAAGCCGACCACGCCGATCGCGACCATGGCGTAGGCCATGCCGAGATAGCCGAACACCGGCTTGCGGCTGAAGGTCGCCACGATCTGGCTGATCATGCCGAAGCCCGGCAGGATCATGATGTAGACCTCGGGGTGGCCGAAGAACCAGAACAGGTGCTGGTAGAGCACCGGATCGCCGCCGCCGGCGGGATCGAAGAAGGTGGTGCCGAAATTGCGGTCGGTCAGCAGCATGGTGATGGCCGCGGCCAGCACCGGCAGCGCCAGCAGCAGCAGGAAGGCGGTGACCAGCACCGACCACACGAACAGCGGCATCTTGTGCAGGGTCATGCCCGGCGCGCGCATGTTGAAGATGGTGGTGATGAAATTGGTCGCGCCCAGGATCGAGCCCGCACCCGCGAGGTGGAGCGAGAAGATCGCGAAATCGACCGCCGGGCCCTGGCTGCCGGTGGTGGAAAGCGGTGCGTAGACCGTCCAGCCGGTGCCCGCGCCGGGGCCGGTGCCGCCGGGAACGAAGAGCGAGAAGATCAGGCTGAAGAAGCCCGCCACCGTCAGCCAGAAGCTGACGTTGTTCATCCGCGGGAAGGCCATGTCGGGCGCGCCGATCATGAGCGGCACGAACCAGTTGCCGAAGCCGCCGATCATCGCCGGCATGACCATGAAGAACACCATGATCAGACCGTGCGCGGTGATGAAGACGTTCCACATGTGCAGCGCGGTGTCGAAATCCGCGGTGCCGCCCATGAATTCGGCCCACCAGGTCAGATACTGGATACCCGGCTCGGCCAGTTCCATCCGCATGATGCCCGAGATCGCGCCGCCGACGATGCCGGCGATGATCGCGAAGATCAGGTAGAGCGTGCCGATGTCCTTGTGGTTGGTCGACATGAACCAGCGGGCGAAGAAGCCCGGCTTGTGATCGGCATGGTCATGCGCGTGATCGTCGGCATGGGCCTGGAATGCGT
>JAHJWA010000019.1 GCA_018828205.1 Alphaproteobacteria bacterium | reverse complement strand
CGGCCTCGGCGAGCGCCTGGCGGTTGACCGTCACCAGCCGCGGCCGCCCGCCCTGCTGATCGACCACCAGCCACAGCGAGCCCAGCGCGAAAAAGCCGCCGCGCTCGGGGACCACGGTCATGTCTTTGAGATCGAGCCGCTCGAGCGTGCGCATCAGTTCGGCGTCGAACACCTCCTCGGCCAGCGCCTCGGCGCGCACCGCGTCGAGCTCGACGCGATTGCCCGCGCGGTCGATATAGAGCAGCGGGATCCCGACCTCGGCGAGCACGCGGCGGCTGTCGCCCGAGCGCGCGGCGCCGCGCAGCGCCTCGAGCGCGGCCTGGAACTGGCTCGGACTGGTCCCGGTGGCGCAGGAGATCGCGCCGCCATCGACCAGATCATGCGCGCGGTCGAAGGCGATGTCGCGCTGGCGCTGGTTGGACCACACCATCAGCAGGCAATCCTCGGGGGGCGCGCTCATCGCCTCCACCAGTTCGGGGCGCGCCTCGGTCTCGGGCGCCGCCTCGCCCGCGGGCGAACAGGCGCAGCAGGCCAGCGCGAGCAGGGCGGGGAGGGCGGAAATGGGGGTCATGGGCAATTCGTTCGGCAATTCGGTTCGGGCAGGCAGGTTCAGGCGAAGCGGTACCGCATCACGGGTTCGTAGATCGACCCTCCGGGGTCGAGCCGGCTTTCATACAGGACGAAGGAGTCCACCGGCCAGGGCTCCGAGCGGCAGTCGGAATGCTGCGCCAGCCAGCCCGCGGGCGGCGCGCTGGACCGGTTGAGCCGCGCCACGGTGATATGGGGCGCGAATTTGCGCGTCTCGGCGGGAAAGCCCGCGCTGCGGCAGGCGCGCTCGACGCGGTTCTGCAGCACAAGCAGCGGTTCGGACGGCGCGACCCCCGCCCACAGCGTGTGCGGCACGCCCTTGCGCTCGAAATGCCCGACCCCGTCGAGCGCCAGCGCAAAGGGCAGAGCACAGACCGATTGCAGCGCCGCCATCAGATCGTCCACCTGCCGCGGATCGGCGCCGCCGACGAAGCGCAGCGTGAGATGCAACTGGTCGTCGTCCTGCCAATTCGCCCCGTCGAGCGCTTCCATCCGGTCGATCAGCAGATCGCGGATCGGGCCGGGCGGGCGGATGGCGATGAAAAAGCGTTGCCCCATCGCTGCGTCCTATCACAACGCGCGCGTTCACGCATCGGAACGCGGCGAGCCCGCCTCGCGCGGATCCTCGTAGGCGGCGTCGACGAAGATCGCCTCGCGCCGCTCGCTGCGAAATTCCAGCCCGCGCGCCACCCGGCCCGCGGCGTGGGTGTAGTTGAGTTCCGAGGCGATCCGGTCGTAATCGCCGGCATCGATCGCGGCGTTGAGCCGCGGGCTTTCCGAGGCCGAGACATTGCCGCGACCGACATTGTAGACCAGATCGACCAGCGCATCGAATTCGTGCTGGTACAGCGGCAGACCGCCGACCAGATCGCGGACGTGGCGCTCCGCCTCGGCGATGTCGGCGTCGAGAAAGCCGAGCACGCGCTCCTTGCTCACGCGGTCGCCGACGCGCAGATTGTCGTGCGGTTCGATTAGATGGCCGACGCCCACTGTGGGGTAGCCCGCGACATCGCGATAGACGACCTGGCGCACGCCCTCCTCCTGCACCAGCGCGCGCTTGAATTGGGCGCTGGTCGAGATCCGGCCGGGATCGATCCGGTTCTGGGTGGGATCGTCGGACCCCGTGACGAAGCTGGTCTCGCTCTCCTGCGAGCCCAAGCGGATCGCCGAGGGGCCGGTGAAGGCCGCCAGCCCGACCGCGCCCGCGGTCAGCATAGCGGTCGCGCGCTGCCGCGCCGAGCGCGAGGGATTAACCCGGAACACCTTGCGCGCCGCCCGGCGCGCGCGGCGCAGATCCTCGTTCTCGGGATTGCGCGCGCGGGGCCGCGCCGCGCTGGCGGTGCGGTCGGGGGCGCCGTCGAGCGGGGTGTCGAGATCCTGCAACAGACGCCGCACGCGGTCGCGCGCCGGGTCCGGCGACGCTGGGGCGCCGGGCGGGGCGCCAGACGGGGCGCGCAACGGCGCTGCCGACGCGGAACGGGCCCGGGTCAGCGCGTGGGGCGGGGTGGCGGCTTTGGCGTCCGAGACGCTCTTGGGATCGGGACTGGACATCGGTGGCATAGGCTCCGGCGTTGCGTGTGGCGGGCTCTGCGTCCGGTTCCCCGCCATCGCGGGTCGGACGGGCAACAAGCCGCCGTGGTTACCTGTATAACGGTCCAGCCGCGCCATCGGTCCTCAACTGGTCGGTCCTGTCGGGCGGGCTGCGCGCCGGAGGGGCGTTGCGGACATGAATTCGGGAAGCTTGGCGATCGCCGGTGGCTGTCGCTAAGGAGGCGCCATGACCGACGTCTCGACGCTCGCCCGCGATCCCGAATGGCTGCCGCACCGGATCGACCCGTCCGCGGGGACGCTGCAATTCCTGCGCATCCCGCGCGCGGCGATGTCCGCCCCGCAATTCCTCGCCGAGCGGACCCCGGAGACCCCCGCCGACGAAGCCTCGCTGCCGCTGGAGTCGCTGCGCGATCTGCAGGCCGAGCCCGGCCCGCTGCATTTCATCTTCCACACCGCCTTCTGCCGTTCGACGCTGCTGGTGCGCGCGCTCGACATCCCGGGCATTGCCACGGGGCAGAGCGAACCGGGGATCCTGATCAGCCTGACCAATATGGGGGAGCCCGGGCTGGCGCTGGTCAGGCCGATGCTCGATCTGCTCGCGCGCCCGCACCGGCACGAGCAGGGCGGCGCGGAAGCGGCGGTGGTGGTCAAGCCGACCAATCATTCCAACCGTCTGATCCCCGCGCTGCTCGACGCGCGTCCCGACGCCAACGCCGTGCTGATGACCAATCCGCTGCCATCCTTCCTCGCCGCGGTGGTCCGCAAGGGGATGATGGGCCGCCGCTGGGGTCGCCAGCTCTACCTCGAGATGATGGGTTATGCGGGGGTGGATCTGGGGATGGACGGGCGCGAGCAGTTTTCCATGACCGATCTGCAGGCCGCCGGGCTCGCCTGGTTCCTCAACCAGCGCTATTTCGCGATGCTGCTCGACCGCTATCCGGGCCGCCTGCGCACGCTCGACGGCGATGTGTTCAACGCGCGGCGGACCGAGACGCTGGCAGCGGTGGCGCAATTGTTCGACCTGCCGCTCGATGCCGCGCGCGCCGCGGAGGTGGTCGAGGGGCCGGTGTTCGCGCGCCATTCCAAGCGCGGCGGCGATTTCACCGCCACCGAGGCCAGGGATAGCGAGCGCGCGCAAAGCCCGCTGGTCGAGGAGGAGATCGCGCAGGTCGCGCAGTGGATCGGGCTGATCGCGGAGCAGGCGGGGCTGGCGGTGCCGGTGACGGGGCGGGCGCCGCTGCT
>JAHJWA010000168.1 GCA_018828205.1 Alphaproteobacteria bacterium | reverse complement strand
TGCGCTCGGAAGGGCTGCGCTTTAAAAAAAACGCTGTTCGCGGTCGAGCAGCTGCGGCCAAAGATCGCGCGCCGGCGCGAGCAGTGGAAGAAATATCAGGGGCGGCTTGATCCCGGGCGCCTTGTCTTCATCGACGAGACCTGGGCCAAGACCAACATGACACCGATCCGGGGATGGGCACCGCGTGGGCACAAGCTCGTCGCCCGCGCACCGTTCGGCCATTGGCGAACGCTGACCTTCCTGGCCGCGCTCCGCCATGACCGGATCGATGCCCCTTGCGTCCTCGACGGACCGATCAATGGCCTCAGCTTCACTGCTTGGGTCGAGCAGTTCTTCGTGCCAACGCTCGCACCCGGCGACATCGTGATCATGGACAATCTGGGCAGCCACAAGGGCGCAGCCGTCCGCCAGGCGATCCGTTCCGCCGGGGCCAGGCTCCTGTTCTTGCCACCCTACTCCCCTGATCTGAACCCGATCGAACAGGTCTTCGCCAAGCTCAAGCTCCTGCTGCGCAAGGCCGAAGAGCGATCCGTCGAGGCAACCTGGCAGCGCATCGGCACCCTCCTCGACGCCTTCCCGCCACAAGAATGCTCCAACTACTTCAGAAACTCCGGATACGCTTCAACCTAAGGGAAAAAGAGTCTAGCGCCCCCGCGCGCCGCCCGCGTCAGTTGCTTGAGGGCGGCAAGGCCAGCCAGTGCCGCGCATCAGCGGGCGGGGCTTCGCCATCGAGGCAGGCGGCGATGATCTCGGCGGATTCGACTAGCCGCGGTCCCGGGCGGTTGAAGAAGTGGTGACCGTCGGCGACGAACACCCGGCCCGCGCGGACAGCGGAGAGGTCGCCCCAGCCGGGTCGCTCGACCAGCGGCGCGAGATCCGCAAGGGTCTGGGGGATCTGATAGCCGCAGGGCATCATGACGATGACATCGGGATCGGCCGCCATCAGCGCCTCCCATTCGAGCCAGGGCGAATGCTGCCCCGCGGCGGCGAACAGCGGCTCGCCGCCGGCCAGTTCGATCAGCTCGGGAACCCAATTGCCGGCTGCCATCAGCGGATCGATCCACTCGATCGCGGCCACTCTGGGCCTGGTCCCGCGCCGCGCGCTGCGGGATGCCAGCGCATCCATCCGCTCGCGCAAACCGGCAACCGCGCGATCCGCCTCGCCGCGCCTGCCGGTGGCTTCGCCCACCCGGGCGAAATCCCCCCATACGTCGCTCAGGTCGTCGGGCGCGAGCGAGACCAGCGCTGGCGCGGTCCCGACCCATTCGGCGAGCGATTCCTCGAGATCCGCGGGGGTGACCGCGCAGACCGCGCATTGCGACTGGGTGAGGATGACATCGGGCCGGAGCGCGCGCAGCCGCTCGGCATCGACGGCGTAGACCGACAGGCCCTGCCTTACGATCTCCTGCACACGGCGGTCGATCTCGAGCGAGGTCAGCCCCTTCTCCAGCTTGGTCGAGGTCAGCACCGGGAGCGCCGCGACGAAGGGCGGGAAGTCGCATTCGTGCGAGCGGCCGAGCAAGCGTTCGCCCAGTCCGACCGCCACCGCGATTTCGGTGGCGCTCGGCAGCAGCGACACCACCCGGGGAGCCGCCCCCATCAGCGCGGCCGCAGCTGCGGCGCCGGACCGAACAGGCCCGGCACGCTGCGTTGCAGGATCGCGTGGAGCAGGCCGAGCCCGACCAGCCACATCGCGTCATTGGCGAAAATCTGGAATATGATCGCCGGGGTGAAGGTGCCGGTTCCGCCGGCGAACAGGGCATAGCCAAACAGCAGCGCCTCATAGGCGACGAAGGCGGTCCCGAACGCCGCCAGAGTTCGAAGCGATAGCAGCTGGCTGCCCGCAGCAAAACGCCGCGCGACGAACAGCGCCGCCAGGCTCGCCGCCCCCAGCGCGGCGCCCCACCCGAGCGCATAGGCGTCGTGCGGATAGCCGAACATCCCGAACCCCAGCAGCTGGTTGACCGCCCATATCCCGCCGACGGTAACCACCGCCTGCGCCCGCCCCATGGTGGCAGCGGCAAGCGTCGCCAGCGCGACGAATGGCATCATGCAGGCCAAAGCCAGGCTGCCCAGGATCGCCGCAGCGGCCAGTGTCAGCGGCCAGCGGGCAGTCGCGAATTTGCGCTCTTGGGTCATGGTATCCCTCTCCTCGATCAAATGCGCGCGCGCAGGCCGGCGAAGGCCGAAATGCCCGGATTGGTGAAGCTGAACACGTCCTCGTAGCGCTCGTCGAACAGGTTCTCGACGCGTCCGAAGAGCGAGATCGTATCGGTCAGGCGGTAGTCGGCGTTGAGATTGACCAGGAGGTAATCGTCGAGCCGTTCGCGCACCGGGACGTAGGACGGATCGGTGAAAGCGAGGTCGTCGCTCTCGCCATTGTAGCGCAGCACCCCGGTGAGGCCGAGCCGGTCGCCCGGCGCCTGCCAGTTCACCGCGACGCTGGCGATGTGCGGCGGGCGGCGCACTTCCTCCAGCCCGGCTTCGCGGGCGTGGAGATAGGTGTAGGCCGCGTCGATCCGCCAGCCCCGACCGAAACGGGCGCCCAGATAGGTCTCGACCCCGCGCTGGCGCGAGATCGCCTCGCTGTTGGCCGGGGTCGCGATGAAATCGGGGGCCGGATAGGAGGTGTAGATCTCGTCCTCGAGCCGGCTCTGGAAATAGGTCGCGCCGAAGGTGATCGCGCCTTCGTCCAGCGATTGCTCGACCCCGACTTCCCAGCCCTGCGAGCGTTCGGGGCGCAGGTTCTCATTGCCGATATAGCGTCCGTCGACATAGCCGAACAATTCGTAGAAGCCGGGGTTCTTGACCCCCGACCCCGCAGCGCCGCGCAGCCTGGTTCCGCTGCCGAGGCGATAGCTGGCCTGGACGCGATAGGTGGTGGCGCCATCGAAGCGCTCGTTGTCGTCATAGCGGATCGAGCCACCCACGGCGCCCCGGTCGCCCAGCAGCAACTGGTACTGGCCGACCACGCCGATATTGTCGTTGCTGCGCGCGCCGGTGAAGGCGGCCCCCGAGGGGTCGGTGTTGCGATAGCGCTCGTGTTCGGCATCGAAGGCCGCGGTCAGCAGGTGCCGCAGCTCGCCCTCGCCCAGCCGCAGCGTGGTTTCGTAGGATCCCTTGTGCCGCGTTCCGACATTGCCGTAGCTGCGCCCGGCGGCGTTGAAACCGTCGCGCACGGTATCCGCGATCTGCGCGGTGACCGCGTGGGTCCAGCTGCGATCGAACAGGTCGAGTTCGCCGCGCACCAGCCCGTAGAGTCCCTCGCTGCGGATGCGGTTGCCCGGCGAATCGACGATCAGCCCGAAGCTTGGGCTGGTCGGATCATTGTCGCTGTCGTTGAAATCGGCGAGCGAGCGCGAATAGCGGCCCACCGCGGTGATCCGCAGTTCGGGCCGGGGAATCCAGCTGCTCTTGAGCGACACCGCGCCGGTGTCGTCCCTCAGGTCGCGGCCGCCGCCGCGGGCGTTCGAGGTTCCGTCGGTGGTGTTGAGCGTGCCCGAGAGAGCATAGTCGAGATCGCCGGCGACGCCTGCGGCGCGCAGCGCGCCGTTGAAGGTCCCGAAGGAACCCGCCTCGATACGGGCACGGTAGCCCGGCGCCTCGCGCCCGCTGAGGGTGACATATTGAATGGCACCGCCGATCGCGTCGGAGCCGTAGATCGCGCTCTGCTGCCCGCGCACGATCTCGATGCGCGCAGCGGCATCGGCGGGCAAGGTGCCGAAGTCGAACTCACCGGAATAGGGATCGGAGACCTCGATACCGTCGACAAGCACGAGCACGTGATTGGCTTCGCTGCCACGCAGCCGGACCTGCGTCTGACCGGCGACGCGGCCCACGGCCACGCCGGGCGTGTCGCGCAGCACGTCCGAGACCCTGCGGGTCTGGCGCTGCTGCAGCGCTTCGGCATCGAGCACTGTGATCGCCGCGCCGTTCTGGTCGACGCGGATCGCCTCGCTGGCGCGGGTACCGGTGATGACGATCACGCCTTCGTCGGCAGGCGTTCGATCGGCGAGGCTGGATTGCGCCACGGCGGGCGCGGCGATGCAGGCCGCGGTAAGCGCGGCGGGTATCAGGATAGGAATATTCACGAGACAAGGCTTTCCCGGCGTCGAGCGACATGGCCGGGGCGTCCGCGCGAACGGTCGGACGCAGCCGGCGACCGGACGCGTGAGCGACCGCCGGTTGTGCCCGATGCGGCCCCAGCCGCACGTTCGTCGCTCAGACGAATTCGGTTTCGCGCCCGGTCAGTCCCATGGACCCGGCAAGAGCGACACGCATCGGTCGGTCTCCTGGCTCGCGGGTCGTCACACGATAGGCGCCTTCCCGGCGGCCCGGCTTGCGCCTGGCCCTCCAGTGGCTGCGGAACGTTGCCGATCCGCGTGCTTACCGTGCTCGCCGCTTACAGTTGCAGGGTCAGCTGCAGATTTGCCCGGCGTGGCCGAGCGCACTGCATTCCCGTTACCGGCGCGCTTCACCGGGCCGCAAAACGACCCGATGGAACGCCGCTATCAAACGGTGGGCGGGGTTGCAAGAGGCACACTGACGGCGGACCAAATCGAACTCGGGAAGTTTTTCCAGGATCGCAAACGCGCATTTCCGGACGGACGCCAGCGTCTTCTCGCGGCCTCCAAAGGGCTCGATCCTGCGGCTTATAGCACTCTTCGGCCACCCGGTGCTACGCTCCGTTCGAGTGGATAATATCCTTTAATTTCAATTATTTAGATTGTTGGCTTAACCTTTTGGTAAGGCGCGGCAGCCAGTTGGGGGGCGATAACCATCCCAACTGGAGAAAGCCCCCTATGAAGACCTTCAAGCCGCTTCTGGGCAGCATGATCGCTGTCTCGGCCATCGCCGCCCAGCCTGCTTTCGCCCAGTCCGCCGATTCGACGCTCGCGGTGAGCGCCACCGTGTCCAACAATTGCGTTATCAGCACCACGCCCCTCGACTTCGCGACCGTCGACGTGACCAGCGGCAATGATGTCGATGGCACCGGCGGGTTCTCGGTCACCTGCACCTCGGGCGCCAACTGGACGGCCACCGCGGACGCCGGCACCGGGTCCGGTGCCACCTTTGCCGCGCGGCAGATGACGAACGGCACCGAGGTCATGACCTATGCGCTCTACACCGACGCAGCGCGCAGCACGGTCTGGGGCGATGCGACGGCTACAGACATCGACGGTGTCGGCACGGGTGCGGCCCAGGCCACCACGATCTACGGCCGCATTCCTTCGGGCCAGTCCGCCCTTCCCTCCGGAACATACAATGACACCGTGACCATCACGGTCACCTACTAAGACGAGTTGGAAGGGTCGACGGCAATGAATTGGATGCACTGGCGGCGCTTGCTGCTGGCATTTTTCCCGATTTTTATCGGCACCATTGCCGTCGGCCCTCCCGCCTTCGCGGGATCCTTCAAGGTCAATCCGATCACTCTGGCGATCCCGCCGGATCGGACCACGACCTCAAGCTCGCTCACCAACAACGGCACCGAACCGGTCTCGGTTCGCGTCCTCACCTATCGTTGGACGCAGAAGGACGGAACGGATGTCCATCAGGAGACGACCGATCTCGTCGTCTCGCCGCCGATCTTCACGCTCGCGCCCGGCTCGACCCAGCTGGTCCGCATCGGCGTGACCGACCGCCGCGCGGGCGGGGCCTATCGCGTCGTGTTCGAGGAAATCGCACCGCAACGCCCTGCCGGTACCATGGTTCAGGTGGCACTGCGGCTCGACCTTCCGCTGCACGTCGAGGCGGCGAATGGCGCGCCCGATCTGGCCTGGAAGGCCTGGCGCGACGATTCCGGCGCGATCGCAGTGGAAGCCGTCAATTCGGGGACGAGGCACCAGCGCGTTCTTGCGATCGGGCATCGACGCGAAAACGGCGCCGAAAATCTACTCACTCAGGAAATGGGGGTGGTCCTGCCCGCGAGCTCCCGGCGATGGCTCCTCGGCAGCGGGCCGCGGTTCCAGGCCGGGTCGGCCCTCACACTTTTAGTCAGGACTCCGGAAGGTGAAGAGCAGCAATCTGTGGTGGTGCAGCAGCGCTAGCATCGCCCTCGGGCTGTTCAATCCAGCGAGTGCTGCCAATGCCAATGACACGCCCGCGCCGCCCAGCGTGGTTTCGGCGGACGACCTGCATCCCGCCCTCTATGCGGTCAGCGTGAACGGAGAACCGGCCGGCGAGCCGGTTGTCCTGCTGATGTCGCAAAGCGGCGCGCTTTATGCATCGGGCGCCTTGATCCGGTCGTGGCGTCTCGAACCCTGGCAAGCCACGCTGGTGCATGACGATATTCCGCAGTTCGCGCTCGCCGGCGTGCCCGGCCTGGCTGTGGAAGTCGTCCCCGAGACGCAGACTCTCCTGCTGACTGCTACGCCCGACCTGCTGCAGCAAACCACGCTATCGGGGTATGCGGTCGATATGGGGCCGATGACTCCGAGCGCCACCGGCGGGTTCTTCAATTACGATGTGGTGGCGGAGGCATCCTCGCACTTCACCGCGGTCAGCGGATTGTTCGAGTTCGGCCTGTTCACGCCTCAAGGCAGCGCAACCGCCACCTTCGCCGCGCGCGCCAATGATTTCGAGACCGGCGTGACCCGGCTCGATACGAGCTGGACCCGGAAGGATCCCGATTCGATGCGCTTCATCAGGCTGGGGGACAGCATCTCGCGCGGTGGTCTGGGCGGCAATCCGGTTCGCTTTGCCGGCATCCACCTCGCCCGCGACTTCTCGACCCAGCCGGGTTTCGTCACCATTCCGATGCCGACGATCGCCGGGGAGTCGGAAGTGGCTTCCGTGGTCGATGTCTATGTCAACAATGTGCTGACCGGGACGCGCGATGTGCCCGCCGGCCCCTTCTCCATCACCGATGTCCCGGTCGTTACCGGCGGCGGCGAGGTGCAATTGGTCGTCCGCGATCTGCTCGGACGCGAGACGACCGTCCGGGCGCGCTATTACAGCGCTCGCCGGCTGCTGCGCCGGGGACTGGACGACTATTCGTTCGAAGCGGGCTTCCTGCGCCGCGACTTCGGCCGGTCGAGCTTCAACTATGGCGCCCCCATGGCTTCGGCGAGCTATCGCTATGGGTTCAGCGATGGGTTCACCGGAGAGGTCCATGGCGAGATTTCGCCCGATGTTCGCATGGCCGGGGTGGGCGCAAGCGTTGCTGTCGCGAATATCGGAGTGCTGAACGCCTCCAGCGCAATCAGCCATTCCGCACGCGGTACCGGGGGGCGCTACGAGATCGGGTTCGAGAGCCGGACGCCGTTCATCGCCTATGGCGGGCTCGCAGAACTGATCGACGAGGATTTCGTGACGGTCGGCAATTTTAGATCCGACCGGCTCCCGCCCCGGCTGACCCTGCAGGCCTATGCGGGCATCCCGCTGCAATTCGGATCGTTGAACCTGTCCTATCTCCAGCGCGAGGATCGCGACGGTCGCGACGTCCAGTTACTCACGCTCGGTGCATCGATCGGTCTGGCCGATTGGGGTGCGCTTTCGCTCACCGCGCGCAAAAGCCTGACCGGAGCCGACGCCGATGCCTTGCTGGCGTCCTTCAGCATGCCTCTGGGAGCGCGCACCAACCTGGGTCTGGGCGGCGAACTGGGTCAGGACGACCGGATGCGGATATCGCTGCAACGCAATGCCCCCGCGGGCGAAGGGTTCGGCTTCCGGGCTGGTGCCCAATTGGGGCGGGATAGCCGGTTCGATGGGCGGCTGACCTATCAGACGAACTTCGGACGGTATGATGTGGATGTCGGCTATGCGAATTCGCAGGCAGGGGTCCGGATCGGCGCCTCGGGGGGGATCGGCCTGATCGGCGATTCCGTCTTCGCGGCGCGGCGGCTGACGGACAGTTTCGCGACGGTGAAGGTCGGCGATTACGCCGGGGTGCGCGTCTATGCCGACAATCAGCAAGTGGGCGAGACCAATTCCGCAGGCGTGGCGATCGTCCCGCGGCTGCGCGCGTTCGAAAGCAACCGGCTGCACATCGAGGTCGCCGATCTGCCGCTGGATGCGCAGATCGACCGCAGCGCGCTTTCCGTGCGCCCCTACGACCGGAGCGGCGTGGCCGTGGATTTCGGCGTGCGAGCGGTGCGGGGCGCGATGGTGTCGCTGATCCGCGACGATGGCGAGCCAGTGCCTGCGGGCGCCGCGGTCGAAATGGATGGCCTCGCCGGGGCATTCGCCGTCGCGCGCGGCGGGGAGGCCTATCTGACGGGGCTGGACGCGCTTTCCGTCGGGGTCGCCAGCTGGCAGGGCGGTAGCTGTGCCTTTGCGGTCCATTATCCCGATACCGGCGCGCTCCAGCCCCGGCTGGGACCGCTGGCCTGCATGGAGGGCAAATCATGAAACGCATTACGACGACAGCAGCCGGTTTCTGCCTCGCCGCAGCGCTGGTGTGCAGCCCGGCCGCGGCGGCGACCTGCGACATCAGCACTCAGAGCGTCAATTTCGGCAGTTACGACACGCTCGACCCCCAGCCGCTCGACGGCGTCGGCAGCATCGCGGTGGTCTGCGACGCGGAAGCGCAATTCACGATCAGCCTGAGCAGCGGCTCTGGCACCCATCCCGCGCGGCGCCTGACCAGCGGGGCGGATGAACTGGAATACAATCTGTTCACCGACGCTTCGCGAATCCTGATCTGGGGCGACGGAAGCGCGGGTTCGGTAACGCACACCGCCTCGGCCAGCACGGAGATCGAAACCATATACGGCCGGATATTTCCGCGGCAGAACGTCTCTGCCGGATCCTATGCGGACACTATAATCGTCACCATCGTGTATTAGGCACGAGCCAAGGCTGTCCTCGTGCTGGCGCAAACCTGCGCCGCGTCGCACGCGAGCGCTTCGGCGCCCTCCGCTCAGGACTGCAAGACGATCTGCAGCAGCATGATGCCGCCGGTCAGCGTGAAGCCGATCGCCGCGGCGCCGATGGCATCCGAATGGCTGGAAGCCCATTTCGGCAATTTCATCGAACGGGCCCTCCAGGAGCGTGCGACCACCCGCCGCCCAGGGCGCGGAACACGGCGATCTGGCGGCGCGAGACGAGCCCATCGAGATCCGCAAGCGCTGCCTGGGTTTCCGCCAGCGTCCGTTCGGCCTCGAGCGTTTGAAGGGAATCGATGAGCCCCTCCCGGTTCTGCGCCCGCGTGATCCGCGCCGCGCGCTGGGCGGCCTGCTCGGCAGCCGTCAGCCGGCGACGCTGATCGAGAACCCGGGCGTAGTCCGACAGCGCCGTCTCGGCTTCCTGAAGAGCCGAGAGAACCGACCCGTCGAAAGCGGCCAGCGACGCGTCGGCATCGGCCTCGGCGGCATCTATTCTCGCACGGATCGGCTCACGGTTGGGGAACGCCCAGTCGATCAATGGCCCGAGAAACAGGGAAAGCGGACCGCCGGAAAACAGATTGCCCAGACCTGTGGCGGAGGACTGGACCGAGCCCCCCAACGTAATTCTCGGATAAAGATCGGCACGGGCCACCCCGATGCGGGCGAGATCGCCAAGCAGCCGCTTCTCCGCAGCGCGCACATCGGGGCGTCTGGCGATCAGTTCGGCGCCGTCGCCCACCGGCAGCGGAGCCCGGATCTCGAGCGGGATGCTCCGCTCGCCCGATATCTCCGGCAGATCCCTGGGGGGACGCCCGGTCATCGTTGCCAGAGCGAACAGCGCCGCATTGCGCTCGGCTGCGATGGCGGGAATGGTTGCCGCCCTTTGCTCGCGAAGCGCCTCGATCCGCGCAACCGCGAGACCGTCGGTGAGACCCGCATCGTGCCGGCGCCGGGTGAGCCGTAGCGTGTCGTCGAGCAGGCCGACGATCGCCTGCGCCACGGCGATCCGCGCAGCGGCGCTCGCCGCATCCGCATAGGCGCGCGTGGTGTCGGCGACGACCATCACCCGCACCGCATCGGCGTCCGCCTGGGCGGCCGAAACATCCTCCCGAGCCGCGTCGATGCCCTTGCCGATGCGGTCGAACAGATCGACTTCGTAAGACAGATCGACCCCGAGCGAGAACGCGGCCCCGGACCGGTCACCTACGGCAGCCGCCTCGCCCTCGGGAAGCCGCGCGTATCCTGTCGAGGCCGCGATGCCCGATTGCGGCAGGCGCTCCGCTCGCGCTCCGCGCAGGAACGTCCGCGCCCGCTCGATCCTCGCCGTTGCCTGGCGGATATCGGTGTTGGCGAGCAGCGCATCGGCAACCAGTTCGTCGAGGACGGGGTCGCTGTACAAGCGCCACCAGTCCTCGGGTAGCGGGCTCGGGCTCACCGCCCCCGGTTCGGCGGACAGGAACGGAGCGCTCATCGCCTCGGGGGGGAGAGTCGAAGCGATCGGATCCGGCGCAGTTGCACAGGCCGACAAGGCAAGGACCGAGATTGCCGACAGCGCGAAGGTTCTGGTTTGCATGGCGATGCTCCTCAATCGACCGGCAGCAAGCCGGGGGCGGCCTGATCCGACGCGGGTCGGCGCCGAAGCCCTGCAACCCGATCGCCCAGGGCGCGGCAAACGACGTAAAAGGTGGGGGTGAAGACGAGGCCGAACCCGGTGACGCCAAGCATCCCGAAGCACACCGCCGTGCCCAGCGCCTGGCGCAATTCGGCGCCCGCCCCGGTGGCGATCACCAGCGGCACCGAGCCCAGGATGAAGGCGAAACTGGTCATCAGGATCGGGCGCAGACGGGTGCGCGCCGCCTCCACCGCGGCCTCGACCGGGGAAAGGCCGTTGAGCTCTCCCTGGCGCGCGAACTCGACGATCAGGATCGCGTTCTTGGCCGACAGCGCGATGAGCACGATCAGACCGATCTGGGTCAGGACGTTGTTGTCCAAGCCTCGCAGGTTCACCCCGACCATGGCGGCGAGCAGACACATCGGGACGATCAGGATGATCGCCAGCGGCAGGATCAGGCTCTCATATTGCGCAGCGAGCACCAGGAACACGAGCAGCACCGCAAGCCCGAAGACGAGAATTCCCGTGTTGCCCGTGTTTGCCTGTTGGAAGGCAATCCCGGTCCACTCCGTGTCGAACCCCTGGGGCAGCGTTTCCGCGGCCACTTTCTCCATCGTCGTCAGCGACTGGCCGGTCGAACCGCCGGGGGCGGTGTCGCCGTCGATCGCCACCGCCGGAGCCAGATTGTAGCGCGAAACCCGATAGGGGCCGGTGGTGTCGGAGAAGGTCGCAACCGAACCGAGCGGCACCATCGCCCCCGTGTCGGCGCGGGTGTAGAGCCCGGCGATATCGGTCACATCGCCGCGATAATCGGCGTCGGCCTGAGCGGTGACCCGGTAGGTGCGCCCCAGCAGGTTGAAGTCGTTGACGAAGGTGCTGCCCAGATAGATCGAGAGCGTCTCGAAGATATCCCCGGGGGCAACGCCAAGGACCTGCGCCTTGTCGCGGTCGATATCCGCGTAGACGCGGGGCGTGCCGGTGTCGAAGAAGGTATAGACGCCCGCCAGGCCTTCCTGCCCGTTCGCTTCGGCGATGAGGGCGTTGGAGACCTGCTCCAGCGCGGGATAGCCTTTGCCGTCGCGATCCTGGATCATCATCCGGAAGCCGCCGGCAGAGCCGATGCCCTGGATGACCGGCGGCTTGACGATCATCAGACGCGCCTCGTTGATATCGGCGGTGGCTGCCTGCGCCGCGGCGATGAGCTCGTCGATCGACTGGCCCTTGCCCTGACGCTCTTCGAAATCCTCGAGCACCCAATAGGCTGCGGCCGAACTCGCGGACTGCGTCTGCGTCGTCCCGTCGAAACCCGACAGCATGACCGCACCCTTTATCCCTTCGATAGGCAGGACCCGTTCGGCGACGATCTTCATGACGGCATCGGTCCGCGTCGTCGCCGAGCCCGGAGGCAGCTGGACCACGCTGACGAAGTAGCCCTGGTCCTGCTGGGGTATGAATCCGGTCGGCGTGGCGGCGAGCGTCATGCCGGTCAGGCCGATCAGCACCGCATAGGCCAGCATCATGCGCCGGGGCATCGTCACGAGCCGCGCCGTCATCCGCGCATAGCGGTCGCTGAACCGCTCGAACATCGCGTTGAACCGCTCCCCCGCCGCTTCGATCGCGCGGCGCCAGCGCGGCGCGGTCGGCGGCAGTTCCTTGTGCCGATCGAGCAGCAAGGCGGACAGCGCCGGCGACAAGGTCAGGGATACGACCAGCGAGATGACGGTCGCGGCCGAGATCGTGACCGCGAACTGCTTGTAGAACTCGCCGGTCATTCCCCCCATGAGCAGCGTGGGTACGAAAACGGCGCACAGCACCAGCACGATGGCGATCAGCGCCCCGCCCACCTCGTCCATCGAACGGCGTGCCGCCTCGATCGGGCCAAGGCCCGCCTCCAGATTGCGTTCGACATTCTCGACGACGACGATGGCGTCATCCACCACGATGCCGATCGCCAGCACCAGCCCGAACAGCGAGAGGTTGTTGAGAGAGTAGCCCAGCGCCGCGAGCACCGCGAAAGTGCCGACGAGGGAAATGGGGATCGCAAGCACCGGAATGAGCGATGCGCGAGCTTTCTGCAGGAAGACGACGATTACCAGAACGACCAGCACGACCGCTTCCAGCAGCGTGTGCAGAACCGCGTCGATGCTCTGCGAGATGAACTCCGTGGGGTTGTAGACGATGCGGTATTCGAGGCCTTGCGGAAACGAAGCCGACAATTCTTCCATGGTTTGCTTCACGCCTTCGGCGGCGGACAGAGCGTTGGAACCGGGCTTCTGAAAGACCGGCAGAATGACCGACCCCATGTCGTTCAGATAGGCCGAGGTCGCGTAATCCTGGGCTCCGATCTCGACCCGGGCGACGTCTTTCACGCGAATTTGCCGGCCTTGCTCATCCGTGCGGATGACCACATCGCCGAACTGGGCGGGATCGGTGAAGCGCCCTTGCGTTTCCACGTTCAGCTGAAAGGCGGCATCGGGGCTCGGCTGCTGCCCCAGTGTGCCGGCGGCGACCTGGACGTTCTGCGCTCGCAGCGCGCGCACGATATCTCCCCCGGTGAGGCCGAGGGCCGCGGCCCGACCGGGATCCAGCCACACGCGCATCGCCAGTTCGCGTTGGCCGAAGAGCTGGACGTCGCCCACCCCCTCGAGCCGGGCAAGACGATCCTTGATCCGGGTCTGCGCGTAATTGGAAATATACTCGCGATCGAGCGAGCCGTCGGGCGACAGGAGATTGACCACCATGAGGAAGTCGGGGGTCGTCTTGCGAGCCACGATGCCCAGTCGGCGGACTTCCTCGGGAAGCCGGGCCTCGGCGATCGCGACCCGGTTCTGCACCAGGGTCTGCGCGTCATCGAGATCGGTACCCGGCGCGAAGGTCACGGTAATCGTCATTCGGCCATCGCCGGTGGACTCGCTCGACACATAGAGCATGCCGTCGACGCCGTTGATTTCCTGCTCGATCGGATTGGCGACCGTGTCGGCGACGGTTTCCGCAGAAGCCCCCGGGTAGGTGGCAGTCACGGTGACCGTCGGCGGAACGATGTCCGGGTACTGGCTGACCGGCAGGAAGAAGTAGGAGATCGCACCCACCAGGGTGATGAGAACGGCGATGACGACCGCAAAAATCGGGCGATCGATGAAAAAGCGTGACAGGCGCATGGCAGACTCCGGGCGCGAAACGGGACGCGCCATTGCTGGATCAGTTGGCGAGCGTTGCAGACGAAGCGCGCGAGGCGACGCGCACCGGGCCTTGGGCAGCGGCTGTCCGCCTATCGGGTGGCGCGATCTTTCCGATCTGCGCGCGCACCTTCTGGCCGGGGACCGCCATCTGGAGCCCCTTGATGACGACGCGGTCGGTGGGCTTCAGGCTGCCCTCGATGGCGCGCAATCCGCCCACGAGCGGCCCGAGCTCGACCATCCGCCGAGCGACCGTTCCATCCTCCTCCACGATCAGGACGAGCTTGCGGGTCTGATCGGTCGAGACCGCCGAATCCGGAACCAGCAGGGCGCGATGCGTGCCGCCGCTGGCGAGCCGCATTCTCCCGAACAGCCCGGGAGCGAGAAAATCACCGGCGTTGCGTATCACCGCGCGCGCGCGGATCGTCCCCGAGTCCGGATCGAGGCCATTGTCGGTGAAATCCAGCGTACCGTGCCAGCGGTAATCGGTCTCGTCCTGAAGGCGGATATCGACCGGGGTACCCTTATCCAGCCCGTCGCGGCGAGCCTTGAGGAACAGGGCTTCGGAGCCGGCAAACTCGAAGTGGATAGGATCGACCGCGTTGATCGTGGTGAGCAGCGTCGCTTCGGCACCGCTTCCTCCCGATACCAGATTGCCGGCGTCGATCCGGCGATCGGAAATCCGTCCCGAAATGGGGGCGCGTACGGTGGCAAAGCCGACATCGAGCGAGCGCGCAGCGACCAGCGCGCGCGCCGATCCGAGCGCGGCGCTATTGCTTCGAACCTCGGCCTCGAGCCGGTCGATTTCGGTCGCGGCGACGGCATCGTCCGCAACCAGTCGCTGGGCCCTAGCGAGGTTCTCCCGCGATAGGGCGAGCGCGCTGCTGGCCTGCGCCGCCTGCGCCTGGGCCTGGGCCAGCGCCGCGCGATAGGTTCGGGCGTCGATCGTGAACAGCGGCGCACCGGCGCGGACATATTGCCCGTCGCTGAAATGCACCCGTTCGATCTGCCCCGACACCTGAGGGCGCACCTCGACGCTCTGGCTGGCAGTGAAGCGCCCGACGAACTCGTCCCACTCGGTGATTTCGCGCTCGAGCGGGGTCGCCACGGTGACGACGGGGATCGGCATGGGCGGCGCCGGGGGCGATGCGCCCCGCAGCAGCCACCAGGCCGCCAGCAAGGCGAGAACGAGCCCCGCGACATACAGCCAGCGGCGCCTGCCGGCCGGTTGGCCGACCAAAACTTGATCGGTGGAGACATGCGAGCCGTCATCGGCAGCGAAGTCATCGAAATCGTCCGGCTCGTCCGATCGGTCCGAACGAGAAGCCTGGATCCTGTCAAATGGTGTGTCGAACATCGAGCATTCCCTGGTGCACATGGGCGAGCGGCATCGGTCCCGAAAGCGCGGTGCTTTCGGAAGGGTTCACACGGTCATTCTGGTTGGTTTGGCGCACGCACCTGGCCGCACAGCACCGGACATATCCCGGTCGAGCCGTTATCTATACCGCTAAGTATGTAATGCTGTGTTCAGGTCAAGAACTTTTTGTACCGACCGGTACTTTTACCGCCCGCGGCCCTACTTGGAGGGCCAGGCAGCCAGCGCGGAGTGCGCCACCTGCTCCAGTTCGGCCTTGGTCGCGCCCGATTGCGCCTGCACCGACATTCCCTGCATGATTGCAAGCAGATAACGGGTGATTGCCTCGGCTTCGACCGGCAGGGTGAACTCGTTCGCGTCCACCGCCTGCTGCATCCGCGCCACGATGGCATCCTTGGAGGATTGCGCGCGGCGATTGACGTCGTCGCGGATGGATGGCTCGACGCTCTGGCATGCCACGGAGGCGATCACGCCCATGCA
>JAHJWA010000167.1 GCA_018828205.1 Alphaproteobacteria bacterium | reverse complement strand
TTGTCCGTCGGCGAAGCGCTGGCGGCGTTCAACGCCGCGCATGGGCAGGCGGGCGGGGTCGCGAGCTTTCTGGGCAAGGTGCGCCCCGGCGCGGGCGAATCGCCGGTGCAGGCGCTCGAACTCACCCATTACGAACCGCTGACGCTCTCCGGGATGGAGCGGTTGGCCGAGCAGGCGCGATGCCGGTTCGCGCTCGACGGGGTGCTGGTCTGGCACCGCGTCGGAGTGATGACGCCCGGCGAGGCGATCGTGCTGGTCGCGGCGGCGGCGCGGCATCGGCGCGGGGCGCTCGACGCGGTCGATTTCCTGATGGATCATCTCAAATCCGCTGCCTGGCTGTGGAAACGCGAGCGGCGCGGCGATGGCTGGCACTGGATCGAGCCGCGCACCGAGGACCATGCCGCGCTGGCGCGCTGGGGATAATTATTTCCGTTTGATCGAGATCAAGGCAGCTGGGCCCGGATCGGCGCACATCCTTTGCACAGCCAAAGGGAGCACCGATCATGTCCAAGCATTTCACCCGCGAACTCGTCGCCGAACAGGCCACCATCCGTGCCGAGCCGCGCCAGCAGCTGGTGGTCGACCGCAGCTTCGAAATGCCCAAGGCGCTCTACGCCGCCACGGTCGCGCTCTACCTCGGCTTCATCGGCGTGCTCGGCCTCGGGCTGCAGAGCCCTGGGCTCGCGATCCCGATGGCGATCTTCGCGATCTTCATCGTCGCGGGCTTCGGCGTCCCGATGATCTGGACGAAGCTCGCGCCGCAACCCGGCCAGCGCCCGCTCGATCTGCAGCAGCTCATGCGCCGGGGCATCGCCACGCACACGGGGCGGCTCGCCGGGCGCGATGCGGTCGTCCAGATGATGATCCTGCCGGTGCTGATCCTGGTCTGGGGGATCACCGTGGTGGCGATCGTCGCGCTGACCTGACCAAACCGGGTCTGGATCGCGGGAATGGAGCGGTCAGGCGGCCGCTTGGGAGAGGAGCGCGGGGTCGGCGAGTTCGATCCCGCGCTTTCCCCTGCGTGCGATCGCGCCCTCGCGCTCGAGCCGGGTAATCTGACGGCTCACCGTCTCGATCGTCAGCCCGAGCATATTGGCCATCTCGCCGCGCGACAGCGGCAGCTCGAATAGGGCGGCCGGATGGCAGGGCGAATCGCTGGCGGCCTGCGCGAAGCCGAGCAGCAGCGCCGCCACCTTGCCGCGCCCCGAGGTCTTGCCGGTCAGCGCCTGCAGCATCCGGCTGGCGTGGAGGTCCTCCTGCGTCCGGCGCAGCAGCGCGCGCGCGAGCGCGGGATAGGCGTCGATCGCCTCTTCCATCGCCTGGCCGGCGAAAACGCACAGGCTGCTGTCGGACAGCGCGATGACATCGTGTTCGGCAAAGGGGCGGAAGAACTCGCCGATGAAGCCCGCCGGGTGGATCAGCGCGAGGATCTGCTCGCGCCCCTCCGAATCGAGCGTGGCGACCTTGAGCGCGCCGGTAACCAGCGTGGCGCAGGAGGAGACCGGCTCGCCCGCAGCGAACAGCGTCTCGCCGCGACCGAGCTCGCGCATGCGCCCGACCTTGGCGAGGGCATCGCGTTCCCCGGGCTCGAGCACCGAACAGGCCGCGCGGTCGCGGACCGGGCATTCGGCGCAGGCGAGCGCCGGGTTCATGGAGCCACGCGGGCTCGCAGTTCGGAGAGCGCCGCGTCTTCCTCCTCGACCAGCGCGAGGATCGAATCGCGCGCGGCATCGATCCGCACCCGGTCCTCGGCGGCGACCGAGGCGGCGATGTGGAGAATGTCGATCTCGGCGAGCGCGATCGCGGTGTCGCTGCGGATCGATTCGAGATCCGCCAGCGCGACCTGGCTCGAGGCCCAATTGTCGCTGCCGACCGGCGCGCGGCCGGCGCCCGAAACGGTCCGCCGCGCGACCCCCTCGCTGCGGACGAAGCGCTCATGCGCCGCGCGCGCGGATTCCACCAGCGTGGCGAGGCGGTCGCCGAGGCTGCCCTCGTAATTGGTGGGAATCTCGGGGACATCGATCGGCGCGACCGGGATCGGCTCGAACTGGCCCTGCGCGCGCTCGACATCGCGGATCGCGAGCGAGGGAAACTCGTCCCCGCTGCTCGCGCAGGCGGACAGCGCCAGGGCGCAAAGGGCGGGCAGCGAGAGACGGGCTGGGCAGGACATCGCGCGTCTGATAGCACGGGTCTGCCGTCGCGCCACCGGCTTGGCGAACGACCGGGTGAATTTTCGCCGGTCGAGCGTTGACTTCGGGGGGGCATTACCTTAACGGCACCCATCTTTCCGGGCCTCGTCATTTGGCGGGTCGACGGGCGCGCCGTGTCTTCGCAAGAACGCGGCACAGCAATTTGAATGAGAGAATAGCACCATGTTCGCAGTCGTGCGCACGGGCGGCAAACAATACCGGGTTGCCGCCGGAGACAAGATCGCAGTTGAGAAGCTCGCAGGCGAAGCCGGCGATACCGTGACGCTGGGCGACGTCCTGCTCGCAGGCGAAGGCGATGATTTCGCCGAGGCCGGCAAGGTCGTGGTTTCCGCGGAAATCATCGCCCAGGCCAAGAGCGAGAAGATCGTCGTCTTCAAGAAGCGCCGCCGCCACAACTACCGCCGCAAGGCCGGTCACCGCCAGCAGATGACGCTGCTGCGCATCATGCAGGTCGGCGACACCAAGGCCGAAGCCAAGCCGGCAGCGGCCAAGGCCGACGCGCCGGCGAGCGAGACCAAGACCGAAGCCAAGCCGGCCGCTCCCAAGAAGGACGCCGCGCCCGCCAAGGCTGCCGAGAAGAAGCCCGCCGCGAAGAAGGCTCCCGCCAAGCAGGCCGCGGCCGACGCGTCCGACGAGCAGAAGTAAGGATACCCGACGATGGCACATAAAAAAGCAGGTGGTTCGTCCCGCAACGGTCGCGACTCCGCAGGTCGCCGCCTCGGCGTCAAGAAGTTCGGCAGCCAGGCCGTGGTCGCCGGCAACATCATCGTGCGCCAGCGCGGCACCAAGTTCTATCCGGCGGTCAATGTCGGTATGGGCAAGGACCACACGCTGTTCGCGCTCAACGACGGCATCGTGCGCTTCCACTCGGGCAAGCTCGGCCGCAAATACGTATCGGTCGACGTGCAGGCGGAAGCCGCCGAATAGACGGACGGTTCGATAACGGGATCGTCCAGCAGGATGGTCCCGGCCGGGTCGAACCCCGGCACACTCAGAGGGAGACGGCGCCATCCTGATATCAGGGGGCCCGTCTCCCTCTTGTCGTTTCTCCCTCGAAAAACAGGCGGATGGGGTATCCGCCGAAGCGAAATTGTCATGCGCCTCCCCTAGCGGGGGTCGCGCAGGGCACAGCGGGGAGAAAACCGATGTTCCATCGCAGCGACAGGATCATGCTGCGTCCGATCTGGCCCGAGGACTGGCCGGGGATCTACGAAGCTATCAATGACGAGGGCGTGGTGCGCAATCTTGCGCGCGCGCCGTGGCCCTACACGCCCGAGGATGCGCGCGCGTTCGCGTCGAGCGGTGCTGCGCCGGGCACGGCGCGGTTCCTGGTCACGCTGCCGGGCGAACCGGGCGCGCCGATCACCGGCTGCGTGGGGCTCGATCCATGCGCAGGCGGGCACGAGCTGGGCTATTGGATCGCGCGCCGGCACTGGGGTCGCGGGCTCGCCACCGAAGCGGCGCGCGCGGCGCTGGCCGTGGCGCGGGCGCTCGGCTGGAAGAGGGTGAGCGCGGCGCATTTTCTCGACAACCCCGCCTCGGGCCGGGTGCTGATGAAAGCCGGGTTCCGCCCCACCGCCCAGACCGCCATGCGCTTCAGCCGCGGACGCGGCGGCACCGCGCGGGTGGCGTGTTTCGCCATCGATCTCGATGAGCAATGCGAGATTGCGGAGCCCGAGTACCTCGACGCGGCCTAGCGTCTGCTGCCGGCCTATTCCGCCGGCATCAGCGCGGCTTCGAACTCGCCTTCGTATTTGCCGATCAGCGCGCGGTCGTCGTGGTCCCAGGGGTGGAAGCCGGGGCGGAAATAGCTCAGCCAGGCGGGGAAGATCCGCCGCAGCACGCCGGGCGTGACGGTGAGATATTTGAACAGGCCCCAGCGCGCCTTCCAGCCGGTGATCCCGTCCTGCGCCAGCAGATCCATCGCGTCGATCCAGCGGTTGACGAGGAAGCGGCGGGTGATGATCAGCATCACCACCGAGCGGCGCAGCCAGCGGCGGAACGGGGTCCAGTCGCGGGTCGCGTGTTCGAACGTGTCGTAGGCCACGCCCTTGTGCTCGATTTCCTCGACCGCGTGCCAGCGCCACATGGCGCGCACCTCGGGGTCGGAATCCTCGAAATGGCTGGGGTTGGCGAGGAATTCATGCGCCATCATCGCGGTGTAGTGCTCGAGCGCCATGGTCACCAGCAGATTGGCGATCGGCGGGCGGCCCTTGGTCAGCGCGAGCAATTGCTCGACGCGCCGGTCGATCTTGGCGATGTCGTAGCCGGCATCCTCGGCGAGCCGGTTGAAGGCCACGTGCTCGCGGGTGTGGTTGATTTCCTGACGGACGAAGGCGCGGATCTCGGCTTCCAGCTTGGGGCCGGCGCCGGCGCGGTGCGCCTTGACCGCCTCGATGAAGAAGGCCTCGCCGCGCGGGAAGGTGGCCGAAAGCGCATTGTGCCAGGCGGTGCCGAAGGCGTCGCCCGCCCACCAGCGCGGCGGCTTGTGTTCGCGGTTGAAGCGCTCGTCGCGGATGGTGATGGCGAGACCCTCGGGGGTCGGCGCGGGGCGCATGCTCTTGGTCTTGGCGGAAGCGGCATCGATCTGGGCAGGTGCGTTCATGGAACGACTCCATCGCTTGAATGTCACCAAGCCAGATAATCGTTACTTACATCAATGTCAATAAGCCGAGGTCGTGCCTATTCTGCGGGCATCACCGCGTCGCAATAGGCGCTGGCGTGGAGCCCGAGCAGCGCGCGGTCGTCGTGCTGCCAGGGGTGGAAGCCGGGCTTGAGGATGGCAGCCCATTCGACAAACATCCGCCGCATCATCCCCGGTTTCCACCACAGGAAGGCGCGCAGTCTGCGCTTCGCGCTGCGGCGCTCGAACCCGTCCTGCATCAGCAGACCGATCGCATCGCGCACCCGGTTGCCGAAATATTTGCGCGTGATCAGCAGCGCGATCAGCGAGCGCACCTGCCAGCGCTTCCACGCGCTCCAGTCGCGCGTCGCGTGCAGCCAGACGTCGTAGACCAGCCCCTTGTGCTCGATCTCCTCGGTCGCGTGCCAGCGCCAGACATCGGCGGCGACCGGGTCCGCCCCTGCGAGATATTCGGGGTGGGCGAGCAGCTGGCGGCTGATGATCGCGGCAAAATGCTCGAGCGCGATGGTGATCGCCAGATTGAATTCGGGCGGGCGGCCCTCGGTCAGCGCGAGCATCTCGTGGATTCCGCGATCGATGCTTTCGACATCGTAGCCGTGATCCTGCACCAGCCGGTTGAAGGCGACATGCTCGCGCGTGTGGTTGATCTCCTGCCGGGTGAAGGCCTTGACCTCGGCGGCGAGCCGGGGCGGCAGATCGTCGCGGAAGGCCTTGAGCGTATCGATGAAGAAGGCCTCGCCGCGCGGCAGGCTGGCGCTGACCGAATTGTACCAGGCGGTGGCGACCGGATCGTTCGAATGCCACCAGCGCGGGGTCTTGTGCGAGCGGTCGAAGCGCTGGTCGCGCACGATCAGCGCGTGTTCTTCGGGGGTCGCGCTGCGCCCCGCGATCAGGAAGCCGTCGTCCCCGCGCGCTCCGTCAGCCCGCTTGTCGGAAGGACGACCGCGTTCTAGGCCCGGTTCGGGATCGAGGGAGTCTCTGATCGCCATTATGGTTAAGATTCTATGAGGGATGCGAATCGATGGCAAGCCGTAAACGCCTGAGCCCCGAGGAGTCGCGGCTGGCCGCGCTCGAGGCGGCGCGCACGCTGCTGATCGAAACCGGTCCGCAATCGATCACGCTCAAGGCGGTGGGCGCGCGGATCGGGCGCACCCATGCCAATCTGCTCCATCATTTCGGATCGGCCGCCGGGCTGCAGAAGGCGCTCGCGGGCCATCTCGCCGCCAATGTCTGCGACGCCATCGCCGAGGCGGTGATGGCGAGCCGGGCGGGGCAGGGCTCGCCGCGGCAGGTGGTCGATCTCACCTTCGACGCCTTCGACAAGGAAGGCGCGGGCGCGCTGGCGAGCTGGATGATCCTGACCGGCAACGAGGACGCGCTGACCCCGATCGTCGAGACGATCCACGAGCTAGTCGACGAGATCGCTCCCGACGAAGCGCAATCGCACGAGGAGATCATGCGCGTTCATGAGGAGACGCTGGCGCTGGTGCTGATGGCGATGGGCGATGCGCTGATCGGCGCGGCGCTCAGCCGCTCGCTGGGGCTTCCCGAAAGCGCGGCGCGCGATCGCGCCGAGCGGATGCTGCTGACCTCGGTGCCCGGCCTCACTCAGCCGGAGTGAGCGCCGACCGCTGCCATTGCGGCAGCGCCTCGGGATCGAGATCGCCGACCCGCAGGTGATCCACCGCGTATCCGAGCTCGGGATAGGCCGCGCGGCGCCGCTTTTCCTCCGAGGCTTCGAGCGGGACCACCACCAGCCGGCGGTTGACCTTCTGGCGCCAGTTCATCCGCGCGGTGTTTTCCTGACCGATATAGCAGCCCTTGTCGAAGGCGACGCCGTTGAGCTCGACCGCATTGGTCTCGAGCCAGAGGATATCGCCCAGCTCGCCGCGCCCCTCGGGCACGCCGAGCGACAGCCGGTGCGCGAGCCACCGGGCATCGGCCGGCTGATCCTCTTCGCTCACCGGGGCCAGCCAGCGCTGACCCAGAGCGGCGAGCCGCGGATCGGGGACGGCGCCATCGCCCAGATGCGCTTGCCAATGGACCGCAACCGCGGGATCGACCGCGATCGCGATCTTGCGGCGCAGCCGGTAGAGCGAGAGCCGCCTGGCCAGTTCCTCGGCGGCGTCGCGCTCGCAGTCGATCAGCAATTCGCCGTTCCCGGCGGGCCAGACGAGAAAATCGAACAGCGCCTTGCCTTGCGGCGAAAGCAGCGCGGCGTAGGCGGGCAGGCCGGCCATGACATTGTTGGTGACCAGCCCCTGGAGGAACGCGGCGACATCCTCCTCTTCCGATTGCGGGGTCAGCCGGATCACGGCGCGGTCGAAGAGACGGGTGGCTGGCATGGGTGACAGATAGGAAGCCGCGCGGCATAGGCAAACCCCATGACGGACCCCGATCTTCCCGCACCTTCGGCCGCGACCGATTCCCTCACCATCCGCCGGCCCGACGACTGGCACCTGCATTTCCGCGACGGCGCGACGATGCGCGCGGTGGTCCCGCACACCGCGCGCCAGTTCGCGCGCGCGATCGTGATGCCCAATCTCTCACCCCCGGTGACCACCGGCGCGATGGCCCGGGCCTATCGCGAGCGGATTCTCGCGGCCGTGCCCGCGGGGGTCGATTTCACCCCGCTGATGACCGCCTATCTCACCGACGACACCGACCCCGAGGATCTGGCGCGCGGCTTCGCCGAGGGCGTGCTGACCGCGGCCAAGCTCTATCCCGCCGGCGCGACCACCAATTCGGCGAGCGGCGTGACCGATATCCGCCGGCTCGACGCGGTGCTCGAACGCATGGCGGCGATCGGCATGCCGCTGTGCATCCATGGCGAGGTCACCGATCCGGATATCGACATCTTCGATCGCGAGGCGGTGTTCATCGACCGCGTGCTCGCCCCGCTGGTCGCGCGGCTGCCCGGGTTGAAGGTGATCTTCGAGCATATCACCACCGAGCAGGCGGTGACCTTCGTCGAGGCCGCCGGCCCGCAGGTCGCGGCGACGATCACCCCGCAGCATCTCCACATCAACCGCAATGCGATCCTGGTCGGCGGTATCCGCCCGCATATGTTCTGCCTGCCCGTCGCCAAGCGCGAGAAGCACCGGCTGGCGCTGCGCCGCGCGGCGACCTCGGGTTCGGCGCAATATTTCCTCGGCACCGACAGCGCGCCGCACCACCGCCACGACAAGGAATCCGCCTGCGGCTGCGCGGGGATATTCAACGCGCCCTTCGCGCTCGAGAGCTATCTGGCGGTGTTCGACGAGGAGCGCGCGCTTGACCGCTTCGAGGGTTTCGCCTCGCTCAACGGCCCGCGCTTCTACGGGCTGCCGGTCAATGAGGCGCGGGTGACGCTCGCGCGTGTCGCGACGCTTGTCGCCGACGAAGTCGACGGCGGCGAGGCGGCCATCGTCCCCTTCCACGCGGGCGAGACGCTGGGCTGGCGGCTGGTCGGCTAGACCGGACCGGGCGGTTTGGGGGCGCGGCTGCGGCGCCACATGTCCCAGCCGAAGACCGCCGCGGCGGCCCAGATGAAGCCGAAACAGGCGGCCTGCGCGGGTCTGAGCGGTTC
>JAHJWA010000166.1 GCA_018828205.1 Alphaproteobacteria bacterium | reverse complement strand
GTGATCTGCTCGTTCATCGTCCCGCCGCCCTGGGGGTGCGGGTGGAGGATCATCGCGACCGGCGCGCGCGGGCGCGGCGCAGGCGAAAAACGGCCTTCGAGACGGCCCTCGGGGCCGGGGAAGATGACGGTCGGCATGGTTGGGGTACCTAGCGAGATGGTTGGCCCGTGCTGCCGGTGGTGGCGCGCGGGAGGTCCCGGGCTATATAGGCTTTCCGTCGCAATTCGCAATTGTTTAGAGCCTGTCCCATCGCCGAACGCATCTATCTCGATCACGCCGCCACCACCCCGATCCGGCCTCAAGCGCTCGCCGCGCTGGAGGAAGGCTGGCGGCTCTGGGCCAATCCCTCCAGCCCGCACGCCGAGGGACGCAAGGCCAAGGCCGCGCTGGAGGATGCACGCGCGCGGATCGCCGCGACGCTCGGCTGGGACGGCGAGATCATTCTCACCTCGGGCGCGAGCGAGGCGGCGCAGCTGGCGCTGGGGAGCGCGCAGGCGGGTGCGCGGCTGGTCGCGGCCAGCGAGCACGACGCCATCCTCGGCGCGGCGCCCGATGCCGAGCGGCTGCCGGTGCAGCCCGATGGTGCGCTCGATCTCGAAGTGCTGCAGGAGGCGGTCCAGCGCGAGCGCCCGCTGGTGGCGGTGCAGCAGATCAACTCCGAGACCGGCCAGCGTCACGACTTCGCGACCATCGCCGCCATCGTGCGCCAGGCGGGCGGCGTGCTGCTCGCCGACTGCGCGCAAGGCGCGGGCAAACTCGCGCTGCCCGAATGCGACATGGCGATCCTCTCGGCGCATAAATTCGGCGGACCGGTGGGTGTCGGCGCGCTGCTGGTGAAGGATTACAAGCTGCTCAAGCCGAGCGGCGGGCACGAGCGCGGCTATCGCCGGGGAACCGAGAATCTGCCCGGCGCGATGGCCATGGCGGCCGCGCTGGAAGCCTGCGCGACGCCCTATTGCGACCCCGCGGTGCTCGAGCCGCTCGAGACGCTGGCGCAGGACTGCCGCGCCATGGGCGGCACCTGGCTGGCGGACCGGCTCGCCGCGCCGACGCCCTATATCCACGCCATCGCCATGCCCGCGATGAGCGGCAGCGCGCAGCTGATGCGCTTCGACATGGCGGGGATCGCGGTCTCGCAGGGCAGCGCCTGTTCGAGCGGCAGCCTCAAGCGCAGCCATGTGCTCGAGGCGATGCAGCTCGACCCCGCCATCGCCGACCGCACCATCCGGGTGAGCGCCGGCTGGACCACCACAAGCGCCGAGATCGAGCGCTTCTGCCAGGTCTGGCGCGAGCTGGCGCAGCGGCGCTGAACCCCCCGGTCGAAACACCGCTTCGACAAGCTCGTCCCCAGCGGTTAGGATCGCCCCGACATGATCTATCTCGACTATCAGGCGACCACCCCGCTCGCCCCCGAAGCGCGCGACGAAATGATGCGCTGGCTCGACGGCCCAGGCGGCAGCGGCTTCGGCAATCCGCATTCGCCGCATCGCATGGGGCGCGAGGCCGCCGCCGCGATATCGCTGGCGCGCGACCGGGTCGCGGCGCTGTTCCCCGCGGGCGGCAAGGTGATCTTCACCTCGGGGGCGACCGAGGCGATCAATCTCGCGATCCGCGGCACCGCGGGCCGCGACGAGCGCCGCACCGTCTCGGTCTCGGCGATCGAACACGCCGCGGTGCTCGACACCGCGCGCAGCCTGGGCGCCTGCCACGAGCTCAACGTCGCCAAGAACGGCCAGTGCAACACCAGGCAGGATCTGCCCGCCGACACGCGGCTGGTCTGCGTGATGCAGGTCAACAACGAGATCGGCACGGTGCAGCCCACCATCGACTGGCACCGCAAGGCCAAGGGCGCCAACGCGCTCTACCTCTGCGATGCGGTGCAGGCCTATGGCAAGATCGAGCCGACTGCGGCTGACATGATCGCGGTCAGCGCGCATAAGCTGCACGGGCCCAAGGGCGTGGGCGCATTGTGGGTCCGCGACGGGCTCGAGCTCGCCGAGGTCCAGACCGGCGGCGGCCAGGAATTCGGCATCCGTTCGGGCACGCTCAGCCCGGCGCTGATCGCGGGCTTCGGCGCTGCCGCGCTGCTGGCGAAGGAACAGATGGAACCCGATGCCGAGCATGTCGCAAAGCTCTGGAACCGCGCGCGCGAGCTGTTTTCGGACTGGAAGCTCAACGGCAGCGAGGAAGCGCGCTGGCACGGCAATATCAACATCAGACGCAAGGGGCTCGATGTGAACCGGCTGATGAGCGAGGTGCGCGACGTGATGTTCTCTGCGGGTTCGGCTTGCGCCAGCGGTTCGGGCCGCAGCAGCCATGTGCTCGAGGCGATCGGACTGTCGGCCAAGCAGGCCAAGAGCTCGATCCGGCTGGGCTGGGGGCGCTACACCACGCTGGAGGAGATCGAACAGGCGGCGGAGAAGATCAACGCTGCGGCAAGGGAGCAGGGGCTATGAGCGTGCGCGTCAGCTTTACCACCGCGCGCGACCAGCGGGTCGAGGCGAGAGGCGAGCCCGGAGACAGCCTGCTGACCCTGGCCCAGGGTGCGGGCCTGCCGCTGGAAGGCACCTGCGAGGGCCAGATGGCCTGCTCGACCTGTCATGTGGTGGTCGATCCCGAATGGTTCGCGAAACTGCCGCCGGCGAGCGAGGACGAGGAGGACATGCTCGATCTCGCCGCCGGAGTGCGCCGCACCAGCCGGCTCGCCTGCCAGATCCTGCTCGACGAGAGCCTCGATGGGTTGAGCGTGTCCGTTCCCGCCGACAGCCACGACGCGCGGCGGTTCTAGATCCTGGCCGGCGGCAAGGAGTAGGCGATCGCGTCCGTCTCGCGCGTCAGACAGCGGGCTGAGATCTGAGTCGCGCGAGCACCCGCTCGACCGCCGCCACGCTGGCGCGAACATCCTCGTCGCAGGTGCGCCAGTTGACCACGCTGATCCGCATGGCGCGGCGGCCTTGCCAGAGCGTGCCGCTGAAGAATGCGGTTCCCTCGAGGTTGATCGCCGTGATCATCGTGTCGGTGAAGGCATCGTGATCCGCCGCCGTAGCGCCGTGCGGGGCGAGGAAGCGGACCAACCCCTGGTTGAGCGTCGGCGCTGCCACCAGCTCGGCGCCGGCCAGCTCTCCGATCCCCGACGCCAGCGCGGCGGCGTGGCGACAGCAACCGTCGATCATCGCGGCCAGCCCGTCGCGACCGAGCTCGCGCAGGGCGGCGTAGACCGCGTAGCCGCGCGCGCGCCGGGTCCAGTCCGGGGTCCAGTCGATCGCGTCGCGCGCCTCGCCGCCAGCCACGAGGTAATGCGCCGTCAGCGTCATGGCGGCGCGATGCGCGGCACGGTCGCGGACGATCGCGATCCCGTTGTCCTGCGGCGTGTTGAGCCATTTGTGCGCGTCGGTCGCCCAGCTGTCGGCCAGTTCGACCCCGTCGACCAGGTGGCGATGATCGCGGCTCGCGCGCGCCCACAGCCCGAATGCACCATCGACATGCACCCAGGCCCCGGCCGCCCGAGCCATGGGGATCAGTTCGGCGAAGGGGTCGCAGGCGCCGATGTTGAGATCCGCTGCATCGAGCACGAGGATGGTCGGGCCGCCGCCCCGCGCCAGCGCTTCGCGCAGAACCTCCGGACCGAGTCGACCGTCGGGGCCCGTCGCCAGAGCTTCCAGCGAGCGGGTGCCCAGACCGAGGAAGCGAAGCGCCCGTTCGATCGAGCCATGACGCTGCTCGGTGGCCAGCACCCGGATCGGCGGAGCGCCGGTCAGCCCGTCCTGCTCGACATCCCAGCCGACGCGCGCGAGGAGGGCGTGGCGCGCCGCGGCCAGGCAGGTCATGTGGGCCAGCTGGCACCCGGTCGTGAAGGCGAAGGAGGCGCCGTGCGGCAGATCGAGCGCCTCCTTGACCCATTCGCCCGCGATTTCCTCGGTCACCGCGGCCGCGGGACCGCAGGCATACATGGTCGCGTTGACGTCCCAGGTCGAGGCGAGCCAGTCGGCGGCGAGCGCGGATGGCAGTGCCCCGCCGATCACCCAGGCGAAGAACCGCCCTCCGGCCGAGCCCAGATGGCCGCCGGCGGTCGCAGCGACCAGTTCGTCGATAACGGTTTCGGCCCGGGTCCCCTTGGCGCGGAGGCCAACGTCGAGCCGCCGGCGCAATTCGTCCAGACTGGCAGTCGTCGCAACCGACCGGGTGTCGAGACCTTCGAGATAGGCGGCCGCGTGCCCGCAGGCGCGCGCCAGAACCGCGGCATCTTCGCTCATGATCGTCCTTTCCATTCGGGCCGGCGTCCTATCGCGAACGGAAGCCCCGCGCGTTCCGTTTCTTGCGCTCGAACTGCCCGCCTCCGGGCGATGCAATTGGACCGCGCCCAACAGGGGATGCGTCGTCACGGTTGCGAACGGCGGGGAAAGCGAACAGTCTCGCCGGGTGGATCGGAGGGTCCGGTGATCGAAAAGCAGCACAGATACACCGTCACGACGGTCTGGACCGGAAACACCGGCACCGGCACGGCGTCCTATCGCGACTACGAGCGCGCGCATGAGATTGCGGCCGCGGGCAAGTCCGAGATCCTCGGCTCGTCGGACCCGTCGTTCCGGGGCGACGCCAGCCGCTGGAACCCCGAGGAACTGCTGGTGGCCTCGCTCTCGGCCTGCCACCAGCTCTGGTACCTCGGCCTCTGCGCGCAGGCCGGCGTGATCGTCACCGCCTATGAGGACTGCGCGGAAGGCATCATGACGGAGGAAACGGACGGCGCCGGACAGTTCCACTCTGTCACGCTGCGCCCGCAGGTGCGGATTTCGGCGGGTTCGGACGAGGCGACGGCGCGTAAGCTCCACCGCGAGGCGCACGCGATGTGCTTCATCGCCCGCTCGGTGAATTTCCCCGTGACCGCCGAGCCGACGATCGCCCGGGAGGCAAGCCAGGGAAGGTGATCGGACTGCCCTCGCCATGGGGACGAGGAGCAGGACCGCTCGTGGGCAGCCCAGACTCCAGCCAGGCGAGCGACGCGCCGAAGCAAGCTTGGCTTACTCGCACAGCCCCGCCGCACGTTCGGCGATCCCGCGCAGGCCTCGGGGGCAGCGCGGCTTTGCCGGGCGCGCGGATGGTGTCTGTCCCGCCTCGACTTCGCCCGCTTCCATTGCACCGAAGCCCGGCATGCCGTGGATCAGCGTGGTGTTGGAGCGGAACCGCACCCGGGCGATCCAGTCCGGGTTCCAGTCGCGCGGCGCGTTCGCCGGGCGGGCGGGGTGCGAGAAATCCGCCTGCGGGCCATAGGCGAACAGATTGGTCATCAGCATCGGCCCGCCGGTTTCGCGGACTTCGGCGGGGATGGTGCATTCGGTCTGGCTCGGCGGCATGACCGTGCGCGCCTCGATCAGCCGGCGCACCGCCGGCGGCGAGAGCCAGTCCCACATCGGGCCGCCGAACTGCTGCGTCGCCGCTGAGCTCCACCACACCATGTCGCGCCCCGCGCCGGGGCCTTCCGTTCCGGTCGCCATGGCCCAGGCGTAATAGCCGGTTGCGGTGGGAAGCGCGTTCCAGCCGAGCGAGACCGAGCCGCCCGGCCGGTCGCTGCTGCTTGCGCGCAGACCGGGCATGAAATCATCGGCCAGCGTAAAGGCGATATCCGGCGCATAGCTGCTCGCGATCCGGTGCGAACCGAGCAGCGAGGCGGTCGCTGGCACCTGCCGGTCGGTCCGTTCGTTGGGCCATTCGCCGTAAGTCGTGCTGTTCTGCCAATCGATCCGCCATTGCTCGGCGAGGTTCAGCGGCTGGGCATAGAGATTGGATGGCACCTCGCCGCGCGCGAGGCGGGAAAAATCGATCACCACCGGCTGCCCCGCCGGCGCTCGCTCGCCGCAGCCCCAGAAGAGCAGCAGGCGGCCTTTCGGCATCTGCCCCAGGGGCATTTCGGGGGTGCCCGTGGGGGTTCGCCGCGGGGTCACCAGCGGGACGGTGCCAAGCCCTGCGCCTGCCGGCATGAAATGATCGGCGCGCGGATCGCCCGTCGCGGCTTGGCTCGAGCCCAGCTTGAGATGCAGTTCGTGCGCAACCTGGCCGCCTCCGCCGCCCGTCAGCGCCGACATCGCCGCGCCGATTCCGCCGCCCGAACCCATGGCTCCCATGCCCGACATGGTCCCCGCATCCACGCTGTAGCGCGCCGGTGGCCGCGATCCGCCCTGCGACAGGCCGGGCACGGCAATCGCGACACCGCACAATGCCGCCACGCTGCCCGCCAGAAGAAAGCGACTCGATCTGCTCATGAGATGTCTCCCCCAAGCAGAGTATGCCATGACCCGTGGAAGAATGACATGTCCAATTGGAGTCGAGCCGGAGACCGGACTGTCAGAGCTTCAACATTGGCGCAGTTTCGACTGTGGATCGCAGTGATAGCGTGGCAATGCCGCGAGAAGTACTTGGCCGGTGCTTTCGCGCAGAGCGAGGGGGCCCCCAAGCAAAAGCCCCGCCGCATCGCTGCGACGGGGCTTGTATTGCGACCGATCGCCGCGAGAAATCAGGCGGCTGCGAGTTCGCTCTCATCCACGGTCTCGCCGACCGCTTCGATCAGCGCCTTGGAGAAGGCGGGGATGTCGTCGGGGTTGCGGCTG
>JAHJWA010000165.1 GCA_018828205.1 Alphaproteobacteria bacterium | reverse complement strand
ATCAGATTCGCCTGCGCGCTGCGCAGATCGCCCTGCGCCAGCGCCAGCCGGGATTGCGACTGGGCAACGTCGGTCCGCGTCAGATCGCCGATCTCGAAGCGGTCGCTGGTGGCCTGGAAATTGACGTCGAGAACATCGACCTGGTTGATCCCGAGCCCGACGATCGCCTGGTTTCGCAGCACATCCATATAGGCCGCGACAACCTGGCTGAAGATCGCGCTTTCGGTCGCGCGAAGATCGGCACGACCCGCGTCGACGCGCACTTCCGCCGCGCGGATCGCATTCTTGACCGCACCGCCCGAATAGACCGGAACGGTGAGATCCGACCCCACCGACACGGCGCGTTCGGGGTTGGAAAAATTGGTCGTGCTCTGCTTCAGGAACTCGGAATAGCTGGCGGTTGCGGTCACGCCCGGCCGCCCGGCGGATTTCTCGATCGCGACGTTCTCGTCGACTCCGCGTTGCTCGGCGCGGGCGGCGGCCAGCGTCGGATTGTTGAGATAGGCCCGGGTCAGCGCCTCCTGCAGCGTGTCGGCATGCGCGGGCGCGGCCAGCACGAGCGCCAGCGCGGCACCGGACAATCCAAACCGAACCAGCCCCCCGCTTCGCATCAGAAGCTCCAGGCCGCCGGCCGGTCGAACTGTCCCAGACGCGGAATGCCCATCTCGGCGAGCGGCAGCAGGCTCAGCGACGGGCCGATCTTGCGACCGGTCGCGAGCCGCGTGACGCCGCGTTCGATCAGGCCGGTGACGATCCGCCCGTCCTCGACGATTCGCTTGGCGAGTTCGCCGGGCAATTGTTCGATCGCCCCGTCGATCAGCAGCAGGTCGGCGGCTGCGAGCGACGCCGTGCCCTGCGCGCCGTCGGTGGCGGAGATGGTTTCCACCGAGGCGACCAGCGGGCGGATGAGTTCGGCCAGATAGCCGCTTCCGCCATCGACGATCAGCACGGTGTCGGTGAGCCGCGGGCGGGCTTCCTCGAGCATGGCGCCGTGGAACACCGGAGCGGGGAGAAAGCCGCCGTCGGGCAGCCGGATCGCGCGGTCCATATAGGCGGTGCCGCGCGCGGTCGCGGGGACGAAATCCTCGCGCGCGACCGCACCCATCCGTTCGAGCACGAAGCGTTCGTTGATGCCGCTGGTGCGCAGCTGGCCATCGATCATCGCGCGGCGGGCGGCGGCAAAATCGGCGGGATGGTCGAGAGTGGTGGTCATGATTCTATCCAGAAGCTCGCGTACTGTATTACATAGATAACACGGCGGGGCAATGCCCTGTTGCTTTAGGCGGAACGCCCCTTGCGGCCAAGCGCTTTGACAATCGCGAAAACCCCGCCAAGGACCACGGCCAATCTGCGAAACGGAACGAAGGGGCGATGAGCGACATGACAATGATCCGCGAGGAAGACCTGATCGAAAGCGTGGCCGATGCGCTGCAATTCATCTCCTACTACCACCCGATGGACTACATTCGCGCGCTGGGCGAGGCCTATGAGGCCGAGCAGGGCCCGGCGGCCAAGGACGCGATCGCGCAGATCCTGACCAATTCGCGGATGTGCGCCGAGGGGCACCGGCCGCTGTGCCAGGACACCGGGATCGTCAACGTCTTCGTCAAATGGGGTCAGGACTGCCGGCTGGAATCGCGCCTCAGCCTGCAGGAGGTCGTCGATGAGGGGGTGCGGCGGGGCTACAACCATCCCGAGAACAAGCTGCGCGCCTCGATCCTCGCCGATCCCGCCTTCACCCGCCGCAACACCCGCGACAACACGCCCTGCGTGCTTTCGGTGGAGATGGTTCCGGGCGACAGGGTCGAGATCGATGTCGCGGCCAAGGGCGGCGGCAGCGAGAACAAGTCCAAGTTCAAGATGATGAACCCCTCGGACAATATCGTCGACTGGGTGGTCGAGCAGATTCCCTCGATGGGCGCGGGCTGGTGCCCGCCGGGAATGCTGGGGATCGGCATCGGCGGCACCGCCGAACACTGCCTCAAGCTCGCAAAGCAGTCGCTGATGGAGCCGATCGACATGGCGCAGCTCAAGCAGCGCGGGGCGCAGAACGATATCGAGCAGCTGCGGATCGACATCTTCGACGCGGTCAACGCGCAAGGGATCGGCGCGCAGGGGCTGGGCGGGCTTGCGACCGTGCTCGACGTCAAGATCCTCGACTGGCCGTGCCACGCGGCCGGCAAGCCGGTGGGGATGATCCCCAATTGCGCGGCGACCCGGCATGCGCATTTCACCCTCGACGGCTCGGGCCCGGCCTATCTCGAACAGCCCGACCTCGACGCCTGGCCCGATGTGAACTGGCAGCCCGATGCCGCCGCCAAGCGGGTCGATCTCGACACTCTCACACCCGAGGAAGTGGCCGGCTGGGAGCATGGCGATCGCCTGCTGCTGTCGGGCAAGATGCTCACCGGGCGCGATGCGGCGCACAAGCGGATCGACGAGATGCTCCGCAAGGGCGAGGAGCTGCCGGTCGATTTCAGGGGCCGGGCGATCTATTACGTGGGCCCGGTCGACCCGGTGCTGGGCGAGGTGGTCGGTCCCGCCGGGCCGACAACCGCGACGCGGATGGACAAGTTCACCGAGACCATGCTCGGCCAGGGGCTGCTGGCGATGATCGGCAAGGCCGAGCGCGGCGCCGATGCGGTCGAGGTGATCAGCCGCTTCAAGGTCGCCTATCTGATGGCCACCGGCGGCGCGGCCTATCTCGTCGCGCGCGCGATCAAGGGGGCCGAAGTGGTCGCCTTCGAGGATCTCGGGATGGAGGCGATCTACGAATTCACCGTCGAGAACATGCCCGTCACCGTGGCGGTCGATGCGCGCGGCAACAATGTCCACACGCTTGCCCCGGCGATGTGGAAGCGCCGGATCGCCGAGGAGAATCTGCTCGGCTGACGGAGGGCGCGGCCGTCCCTCCATCGACCAACCGCATGATCGCTTCGATCATCGCGCTGGCCTGCGGCGGCATCGAGGCGCTAGTGCGGCAGGCAGTGAACGAACGAACCGACCTGTCCCCGCGCATCACCCGCGTGCCCTTCCGGATCGTCCTGGCGTCGATCCTGGGGCTGTGGCTGTGCTATTTCCTGCTGATCACGCTGCGCGGATCGGTGGTCGACCTGCCGATGCAGGGCGAACTGGTCTGGCGCCGCGCGCTGGTATGCCTCGCGGGCGCGGCGATCACCCTGCTGCTGTGGCTGGTGATCCGGCTGGTCGAGGCGAAGCCGCTGGGGGTCAAGATCGCCGTCGCGGTGATCGCCGCGCTTCCCGCAGCGCTCGCGATCGCGCAGCTCAACCGGGTGCTGTTCGATCCGGTCCAGGATCAGGTGGCCAAGAAGATCGGCGACGATCAGGGCGTCTCGATCTACCGCGACGATGCCGGCAATCTGCTGGTCGACGTGCCCGCCGTGCCGCCGATGGCGCTGGAACCGGGCACGAGCCGGGCCGGTTCGGTGGCGCCGCCGCGCACCTTGGTGCTGGCGCCCGCGCCGACCGGGATGGATCGCTGGCAGCAGCTCACCGATATCGCGCTGGGGCGCTATTTCCTGCTGCTCGCCTGGGCGGCGCTCTATTTGGCGCTGCTGGCGGGGGCGCAGGCGCAGGCTGCGCAGCGCCGCGAGGAGCGCTTCCGCACCGCCGCCAAGGCCGCCGAACTGCGCAGCCTGCGCTATCAGGTGAACCCGCATTTCCTTTTCAACGCGCTCAATTCGCTCTCGGCGCTGGTGATGACCGGGCGCGCCGACCGGGCCGAGGAAATGATCCAGACGCTCTCGGCCTTCTACCGCCACAGCCTCGCCGACGATCCCACCGCCGATCTGCCGCTGGCGGACGAATTCGATCTCCAGCGCCATTATCTCGAGATCGAGACCACGCGCTTTCCCGACCGGTTGCGCGCGCGGTTCGAGCTCCCCGCGGAGCTCAGCGGCTATCGCGTGCCGGGGATGATCCTGCAGCCGCTGGTCGAGAATTCGGTCAAATACGGCGTCTCTGCCAGCCGCCGGCCGGTGACGATCACGATCTCCGCGCGCGAGGAATACGGCCGGCTGGTGCTCACCGTGACCGACGACGGGCCCGGCAAGGCGGGGGCCTCCGGCGGCTTCGGGATCGGGCTCGCCAATGTCCGCGACCGGCTGCTGGCGCGCTTCGGCGAGCAGGCCAGCATCGCCTCGGGCGCCACGCTCGACGGCTACGAAACCCAACTCCGGCTACCTCTGGTGACGCATGGCTGAGACAGACACGGACAAATTGCGCACGCTGATCGTCGACGACGAGCCGCTCGCGGTCGAGCGGATGCAGGTGCTGTGCTCGAAGATCGACGACCTCGCAGTGGTCGGGACCGCGAGCGATGGCGCCGCCGCGCTGCGGCTGATCGAGGCGCTGCACCCCGATCTGGTGCTGCTGGACATGACCATGCCCGAGGTCGACGGGCTGTCGGTGGCGCGCGAACTGGCGAAGCAGCCGCGCCCCGCGGCGGTGGTCTTCGTCACCGCGCACGACAATTACGCGGTCGAGGCCTTCGATCTCGACGCGGTCGATTACGTTCTCAAGCCGGTGAAGAGCGAGCGGCTCGAACGCGCCATCCAGCGCGCGCTGTCGCGGCGCGACGCCGGGACCCGCAGGAAGAGCGACTGGCTCGACGAATTGTGGATCCCGCACCGTTCCGAGCTGGTCCGGATCGAGACCGCGCAGGTGTTCCGGATCGATGCCGAGCGCGACTATGTCCGGCTGCATGTCGAGGATCGCTCCTACCTGCTGCTCCAGACCATCGCCGGGCTGGAGGAGCGGCTCGACCCCGCGCAATTCATCCGCATCCACCGCTCCACCATCCTGCGCCGCGACCGCATCAAGGGTCTGCGGCACGACGGGCTGGGGGTCTGGTCGGTCGAGCTCGACGATGGCGAGGGCTT
>JAHJWA010000164.1 GCA_018828205.1 Alphaproteobacteria bacterium | reverse complement strand
TCGCAGGCCGAGCGGGTCAGATAGGTCAGCCGGCCATTGGCATCGGTCGCCCAGAACCAGCCGAGCCCGGCCTTCTCGAAGGTGTCGAGCAATTCCAGCCGACGCACGGCGTCGTCGTTGGCGATCGGTACGACCTGCTGAATCGAACCGGTGCCGTCGTTCGCTCCTGTATTGCGCGAAACGCGTGAGAAAAAACCGCCCATGGCCATGTGCCAAGGCCTCCTGATTTGCATGCTGCCGGTCGCGAACCGCTGTTCTTGACGTACCGCCCTAGGCGCTAATTCTTGACGAATGGATAACCATTCGCGGTCTGCCTAATGCTTGCCAGCGCCGACCCCCGGGCCCATGCTCGCCGGTGGAGGGTCGAACATGCGCCATCTTGCCATCATCGGTTCCGGACCCGCCGGCTATTACGCGGCGGAAGCGGCGCAGAAGCGCTGGGGCGACGCGGTCCGGGTGGATATTTTCGACCGTCTGCCGGTCCCCTTCGGGCTGATCCGCAGCGGGGTCGCTCCCGACCACCAGTCGATCAAGGGCGTGGCGCGCCGCTACGAGAAGACCGCGCTGACCGATCACGTCCGCTTCGTCGGCAATGTGACCATTGGCGAGCATGTCGAGGTGGCGGAGCTGCAGGCGCTTTACGATGCGGTGATCCTGGCGACGGGCGCCCCCGAGGATCGCCCGCTCGGCCTCGCGGGCGACGATCTCGCGAATGTCTTCGGCAGCGCGCATTTCGTGGGCTGGTATAACGGCCACCCGCAGTTTGCGGGCCTCGATCCCGACCTTTCGGGCAAGCATGCGGTGGTGATCGGGATGGGCAATGTCGCGCTCGACGTGGCCCGCATCCTCGCCAAGACCGAGCGCGAATTCGCCGGTTCGGATATCGTCGCGCATGCGCTCGAAGCGCTGACGGCGAGCGGGATCGAGACGATCACCGTGCTTGGACGCCGCGGCCCGCACAATATCCTGATGACCCCCAAGGAACTGGGCGAGCTGGGCGAGCTCGAACGCGCGCACCCTCGCGTCGACCCTGCCGATCTGCCGCCGCTCGACGAGGACGCCATGCTCGAACCGGGTCTGCGCAAATCAGTGACCCACCTGCGCAGCTTCGCCGCGACCCCCGAAGCCGAGGTCGGCGGCAAACCGGTCGACATCCAGTTCGATTTCTACGCCAGCCCGACTGCCCTTCTCGGCGAGGACGGCACGGTCCGCGCGGTCCGGGTCGAGCGCACCGCGGTCATGGGCGGACGCCCGATCGGCACCGGCGAGCTCTACGAGCTGCCCGCCGAGCTGGTGGTGAGCTGCATCGGCTATCGCACCACCCCGATACCGGGTGTTCCCTTCGACGAGCGCGGCGGTCACTTCTCCAACGAGGATGGTCGCATATCGCCCGGTCTCTACTGCGTCGGCTGGGCCAAGCGCGGGCCTTCCGGTACGATCGGGACCAACCGTCCGGATGGCTATGCGGTGGTGGATCTGGTCGCCGAGGATATCGCTGCCGGCGGCGACCGGCGCGGGCGCGAAGGCTTCGACGAACTGGCCGCCGCGCGCGGGCTCGATGTGGTGACCTTCAGCGAGTGGCAGAAGATCGACCGGGCCGAGATCGCCGCCGCGCGCCAGGGCGCCCCGCGCGAGAAATTCGTCGACATCGCGAGCATGATTGCCGCGCGCCACTGATTGGCCGATAGGGCCGCATGATCTCCTTCGACCAGAGCCCCGCGTGACCCGATCCCGGCGCCAGACCATGACCGCTACCGTGGAGATGATCGAGGCGGGCGGTCGCATGCTGCGGGTGGCGCATTGGCGGCTGGACGAGCCTTCCGATCACCCGCCGGTCCTGTTCTTCAACGGTATCGGCGCGAACATCGAGGCGGTCTCCGCGCTCGCCGAGCGGCTGACCGAGCGCGGCTTCGTGATGTTCGACATGCCCGGCACGGGCGAAAGCCCGGACCCCGCGGTGCCCTACAACCCCGCCACCATCAGCTGGACCGCGACGCTTATCCTCGACCGGCTCGGGCTGGAGGAAGTCGATGTCATGGGGATCAGCTGGGGCGGCGCGATCGCGCAGCAATTCGCGCTCCAGCACCCGCGCCG
>JAHJWA010000163.1 GCA_018828205.1 Alphaproteobacteria bacterium | reverse complement strand
CAGCCTGCCCGATGGCTCCACACGCGAAATGGCGCGCGGCAGCACCCCTGCCGATGTCGACGCGGCGATCGGGCCTGGGCTCGCCAAGGCGGCGCTCGCCGCGAGGGTCAACGGTGAATTGCGCGATCTCGCCCGCCCCTTCGAAGGCGATGCCGAGCTCGCGCTGGTGACCGCCCGCGACGAGGAGGAAGCGCTCGAACTGGTCCGCCACGATTACGCGCATGTGCTCGCCGAAGCGGTCCAGGCGCTGTGGCCCGGCACGCAGATCACCTTCGGTCCGGCGACCGACGACGGCTTCTATTACGATGTGAAGGCGCCCGACACGCGCGACCCCTTCTCGATGGACGATCTGCCCGCGATCGAAGAGAAGATGCGCGCCATCATCGCCGCCGACAAGCCGCTGCGGCGCGAGGTCTGGACCCGCGCGCAGCTGATCGACAAATGGCAGGCCGAGGGCGAGAGCTTCAAGGCCGAATGGGCGCAGGAACTGCCCGAGGACGAAGAGCTGACGGTCTATTGGTCGGGCAATGAAGGTGCCGACGACGCCTGGCTCGACATGTGCCGCGGCCCGCATCTGCCCTCGACCGGCAAGCTCGACCCGCAGGCCTTCAAGCTGATGCGCGTCGCCGGGGCCTATTGGCGCGGCGACCAGCGCAACGCGCAATTGACGCGGATTTACGGCACCGGCTGGCTCAACAAGAAGCAGCTCAACGCGCATCTCACCCGGCTCGAGGAAGCGGCCAAGCGCGACCACCGCAAGCTGGGCCGCGAGATGGACCTGTTCCATCTCCAGGAAGAGGCGCATGGTTCGGTGTTCTGGCACCCGCAGGGCTATCGCATCTGGCGCGAGCTCGAGAGCTACATGCGCCGCCGGATGGACGGCGCGGGCTATCAGGAGATCAAAACCCCGCAGCTGATGGATGTCCGCCAGTGGGAGCGTTCGGGCCATTGGGGCAAATATGCCGAGAACATGTTCGCGGTCCCCGACAGCGTGCCCGATCCCGAAGCGGCGGAGCAGTCGGGCGCACCGCTGATCGCGGGCGACAGCGACATGATGGCGCTCAAGCCGATGAACTGCCCCGCGCATGTCCTGGTCTTCAAACAGGGCATTACCAGCTATCGCGACCTGCCGATCCGGCTGGGCGAGATGGGTTGCTGCCATCGCAACGAACCGCATGGCGCGCTCCACGGTATCCTGCGCGTGCGCCAGTTCACGCAGGACGACGGCCACATCTTCTGCACCGAGGAGCAGGTGGTCGACGAGGTCCGCGCCTTCTGCCGGCTGGTCGACAGCGTCTACGGCCATTTCGGCTTCAGCTACCAGATCAAGCTCGCGCTGCGGCCCGAGAAGCGCTTCGGCAGCGAGGAGATGTGGGACAAGGCCGAGAGCGAATTGCGCGCGGCGGTGCACGAAGCCGGCATGGCGACCGAGGAGTACGGCTGGGAGGAACTGCCCGGCGAGGGCGCGTTCTACGCCCCCAAGCTGGAATGGCATCTCACCGATGCGATTGGGCGGACCTGGCAGGTCGGCACGATCCAGTCCGACCGCGTGCTGCCCGAGCGGCTCGATGCGACCTATATCGGCGTGGATGGCGAGAAGCACCGTCCGGTCATGCTGCACCGCGCGATCTTCGGGACCTTCGAACGCTTCATCGGCGTGCTGATCGAGCATTTCGCGGGCCGCCTGCCGGTCTGGCTGGCGCCGACGCAGGCGGTGGTCGCGACGATCGTTTCCGATGCCGACGATTATGCCAAGGAAGTGACGGCGAAGCTGGAAGCGGCGGGAATCCGGGTAACCTGCGATCTGCGCAACGAGAAGATCAACTACAAGGTGCGCGAACACAGCCTTGCCAAGGTCCCGCATCTGCTGGTGGTGGGCAAGCGCGAGGCCGAGGAAGGCACCGTCGCGATCCGCACGCTGGGCGAGAAGGATCAGACGGTGACGACGCTCGACGAGGCGATCGCGATGCTCAAGGATGCTGCGACCCCGCCCGATCTGCGCCCCTGATCGTCAAGCAAGGAGGTGTCGCCGCTCGAGGCCTATAGTGCGCTGGAGATAGCGACGGCGCTTCTTGCTGCGCTCGGGTCGGCCTTCGTGCGCGGATTGACCGGGTTCGGAATGGCCATTCTGCTGGTCCCGATACTGGCTCTCGCGCTGTCGCCGCTTGACGCGGTGATCCTCGCCAATTGCCTGTCGCTCGCCATCGGTCTGCTCGAGATCCGCAGGCTGATGCGAGGCAGCGAACGATCGGCTTGGTGGATTGCGGGGCTGGTTGTGGTGACGACGCCGCTGGGGCTGATCGCTCTGGCTGCCACCAGCCCGGGCATCGCGCGGGTTGTGATCGCGGCGATCGCGTGCTCGGCCTTCGTCGCCATCATCCTGCCACGCCGCGGCACCGCTGCGCCCAGGCCGCTTACGACGGCCGGTGTGGGGGTGATGAGCGGACTGATGACCGGCTATGCCGGGATGCCCGGCCCGCCGGTGGTTCCCTATTATGTGGGTCGCGCCCTCGACCGTGAAACCGCCAAGGCATCGATGATGCTGATATTCACAATCGCGGCCGCATCGGGCCTGGTGTCGGGTGCGGCGATCGGCGCGCTCGAGCTGCGGCTGCCCCTGCTGGCGGCGCTGCTGTTCCCGGCCGTGCTGATCGGCAATGCGCTGGGCAATCGGTTCTCGGGCCGAATCGCCGATACGGTCTGGCGCGCGATCGTCGGAATTGTTCTGGGCGGCGCTGCGCTGGCTGCCGTTCTGCGCCTGATATAAGGTTCAGAACGGAACGAACGGGCCAGCCGCGATCAACGCGAGAGCGCAACCGCTTACGATTGCTGCGCGCAGGACCTCCGCCAGTCCCGACGGGACCCATTGCGAGCGAGAGATAGCGACGGTTCGAGCCATGGCGGCATTGTCCGCCTGTTTCGCTAACGAAGCGTTAAACGGCGCTTGATCCGGGGCTGGTGGCAGAAGGCATCTGCTGGCTGGCGCAATGGAACCCGCCGCCGCCCGCGAGCACCGCATCACCGGGCAGGCCGATCGTGGTCCGGTCGGTAAACAGCGCGGCGATCGCTTGCACGCCTGCCGCATCGTGGATCGAGCCGAAGGTCGGCACCACCACCAGCTGGCTGGTCACCGCGAAATTGGCGTAGCTCGCGGGCTCGATCCGGCCGCCCCCAGAGGTGATCAGCCCCGGCGAGGGAATGCGGACCAGCTCCAGCCCGGCCTGTTCGATGCGCCGCGCTGCGTCCTCGTAGATCGCTGCGTTCGGGTCGTCGGGTCCGGTGGCTTCGGGGAGCGCGACACGGCCCGGCGCGACGAAGCGCGCCAGATTGTCGACATGCCCGTCGGTGTGATCGTTGATCAGGCCATCGCCCAGCCAGACCACGCGGGTGAAGCCGAGGTCGCTCGCCAGCCGCTCGGCGATCTCGTCGCGCGAAAGATGCGGGTTGCGATTGGAGTTGAGCAGGCATTGCTCGGTGGTGAGGGCGAGCCCGGTGCCATCGCCATCCACCGCGCCGCCTTCGAGCACCCAGTCGCTGGTCTCGATCGGCAGTCCGGCGTCGCGCGCCAGCTCGGCGCCGATCGTCTGGTCGCCGGGCATCAGATATTTGCCGCCCCAGCCGTTGAACCCGAACCGGCGCGCCATGCGGCCCTGCTCGCCCAGCACCACCAGCGGCCCGGTGTCGCGCAGCCAGATGTCGCCATAATCGCGCCGTTCGAGCGTCACCGCCGCGTTCACCAGTTCGCGCGCGCGCGCCTCGTTGGCGGCGCTGCGGACGAGGAGGCGGACATCTTGCCCGCTGTCCGCGACCGCATTGGCGAAACCGGCGATCTGCTCCTGCGCGCGCGCGAGCACACCCGGCCATTCCTCCGCATCATGCGGGAAACCGATCCACAGCCAGTCCTGCGGCGCCCATTCGGGCGGCATCGTCACTGCCATTTTGCGTCCCCGTCAGGCGGTCTCAGCAACCGGTGGCGCTGGCCGCACAATCCTCGTCGCGGATCCCGCGGAACTCGTCGCCCGGGTTCCAGTTGGGCCAGCTGGTGCTCGTCGCGAGCGCGCGGCCGATGCGGTAGTAGAGCTGAAGGTCGCCCATCACGCCCGACCAATCCCAGTTCTCGTCGAACTCGTCCTTGGGACCGTGATAGCGGTTCTGGGTGTAGTCCGCGGCAACTGCGGCTCCGGCCGCCCGCCCGCCGTCGACCAGATCCTCGCCGCCGTCGATATAGAGCATCGGCACCCCGCGCTTGGCGAAGGCGAAGTGATCCGAGCGGTAGTAATAGCCCGCTTCGGGTTTGGGGTTGGGGGTCGCGACACGACCATCCGAAACCAGCGCGGCATCGAGAAAAGCGTCGAGCTGAGATTTGCCGGGCCCAACCACGGTCACGTCGCGCGAGCGGCCAGCGACCTGGAAGGCGTCCATATTGATCCCGCCAACGGTCTGCGCCAGCGCGAAGACCGGGTTCTCGGCGTAGTAGTGCGCGCCCAGCAGGCCCGATTCCTCGGCGGTCACCGCGAGGAAGACGAGGCTGCGCGGCGGCGGTCCGGCCTTGGCGTGGGCCTCGGCCAGCGCCACCAGCGCTGCGGTGCCGGTCGCATTGTCGACCGCGCCGTTGCAGATGTCGTCGCCATCGGGCGCCGGCGAGCAACGCCCGAGATGATCCCAATGCGCGGTGTGGATGACGTATTCGTCCGGCCGCTCACGGCCCGGCAGCACGCCGATCACGTTCTGCGACTGGAAGGTGCGGATGTCGTTGGCGAAGCGGGTGGAGGCGGTCAGACCGAGCGGCACCGGCCGGAAGCCCTGCGTCTGCGCCCGGACGGTCAGATCGGCGAGATCCTGGCCAGCAGCCTCGAGGATCTGCGTCGCCACATCCTTCTGCACCCAGCCGTTCACCACGGTCAGCGGCGGCGCGTTTTCGCCGCGCTGGGCATAGGCCTGCGCCCCCGACCAGCTGCTCTCGACCACGTTCCAGCCATAGGAGGCGGGAGCGGTATCGTGGATGATGATCGCACCGGCGGCGCCCTGGCGCGCGGCTTCCTCGTATTTGTAGGTCCAGCGACCGTAGAAGGTCATCGCCTTGCCGTTGAAGGGACCTTCCATATCGGGGCTGTTGTAATCGGGATCGTTGACAAGGATCACCGCGGTCTTGCCGCGCATGTCGATGCCCTCGTAATCGTTCCAACCGCGCTCGGGCGCGTTGACGCCATAGCCGACGAAGACCAGCTCGCTGTCGCTGAGCGACGTGTTCGCCTCCTCGCGATAGGTCACCCCAACCCATTCGCTACCGAAGTCGAATGCCATGGTCTCGCCATTGCCGGTCACCGTCAGCGGCGCGTAATCCTTGCCGGTGATCTCGACCAGCGGCACCCGCTGCACCCAGGATCCGTTGTTGCCCGGGGTCAGCCCCGCCGCGGCGAAGCGCTCGCTGAGCAGCGCGACCGTCTTTTCCTCGCCCACCGTGCCCGGCATCCGGCCTTCGAATTCATCAGAGGAGAGGGTGCGGGTCACGTCCACCATGGTGCTGCGCGAGATGTCCCCCCGGGCGACATCGGGAATGTCGAGCGCGGCGCTGCCATCGGCCCCTGTAGTCTCGCTTGTGGTCGCGCAGGCGCAGAGCGCGAGGCTCGCGGCAAGCGCGGCGGCGGTCTGGCGGAAACGGGGTGCGAGGGTCATGATCTGGTCCCTGGATGGATTTCGCGTGGCCGCGTCTGTTGCACCTCGCACCTTGCAGGGCAAGCCGTAGCGCGGCAGGAGCGGCGCATGGATGGCGATTGGAAGTCAGCTCTGCAGCGAGCCAAGGCGCATTCGCCCTTTCTCGCGCATTCGCTGCAACGCCTCCCCGATTTCGAGGCGCTGCTGGCCGAGGGCTATGGCGAGGCGGCGCTGCTCAAGGCCAAGCAGACCGGGCGCGAAATCGCGGACGCCGGGCTGGCGCTACGCCGCGAACGGCTGGCGCTGGCGCTGGTGCTGGCGATCGGCGACCTCGCCGGCGGTTTCGATCTCGACAAGGTGATGCGCGAACTCTCCGCCTTTGCCGATCGCGCGCTGCACCGCGCGATCGAGGCGGCGATCCTGCGCCGGGTGCCTGATGCCGAACCGACCGGCTTCATCGGGCTGGCGCTGGGCAAGCATGGTTCGGGCGAACTCAACTACAGCTCCGACATCGATCCCATCCTGCTCTACGATGCCGAGGCGCTGCCGCGCCGCGAACGCGACGAACCGCCCGAGGCGGCGCAGCGCTATGCCCGCGAGGTTGTCAGGCTGCTGTCCGACGTGACCGCCGAAGGCTATGTCTTCCGCGTCGACCTGCGGCTGCGCCCGGCTTCCGAGGTCAGCCCCTTGGCGATATCGCTCGAGGGCGCGACAAGCCATTACGAGAGCTCGGCGCTCACCTGGGAGCGCGCCGCCTTTATCCGCGCGCGCGCCGCCTCGGGCGACATCGCGCGCGGCGAGGCCTTTCTCGATTCGATCCGCTCCTTCGTCTGGCGCCGCAGCCTCGATTTCGGCGCGATCGACGAAATCCGCGGTCTTAGCGCACGGATCCGGACGCGCTATTCGGGTCCGCGCGAGCCGGGGCCCGGTTTCGATCTCAAACAGGGGCGCGGGGGAATTCGCGAGATCGAGTTCTTCGCCCAGACCCACCAGCTGATCCATGGCGGGCGCGACCCGTCGCTGCGAGCGCGCGGGACCCGCGCCGCGCTCGATGCGCTGGCGGCGGCGGACCATATCGCAGCGGACACAGCATCCACGCTGGGCGACGCCTACGACACGCTGCGGACCATCGAGCACCGATTGCAGATGGTGAACGATCGCCAGACGCACACGCTGCCCGGCGGCGACGCGCTCGACGGGGTCGCGCGGTTGCATGGGCTGGAGGACGCGTCGGCATTGCTGGCCCTGCTGGACGAGACCTGCGGTCCGGTTGCCCGCCATTTCGGCGAGCTGATCGCCGAGGAAACGTCTGGCCGTCCGATCCCGCAAGCCGAGCCTGACCAGCGCGACGATTTCGGCTTCGCCGATCCCGATGCGGCCGCGCTGCGGATCGCCGGCTGGAGCGGCGGGGCGTTTCGCGCCCTGCGCAGCGAGGCGGCCAAGGCGGCGTTCGACGCGATCCGGCCGCACCTGTTTGCCGCGCTCGGCCAGGGACCCGACCCCGATCACGCGCTGGCGCGGTTCGAGACGCTGCTCGAGAAACTGCCCAGCGCGATCAACCTGTTCCGCTTGCTCGAAGCCCGCCCCGGCCTGCTCCAGCAGCTCGTCGACTGTCTGACGCTGGCCGCGCCGCTCGCCGACGAACTGGCGCGGCGGCCCGAACTGCTCGACACGCTGATCGATCGCAGCGCCTTTGATCTGCCCGGCTCGAGCGAGGATCTGGCGCGGATGATGCGCCGGACCGAGCGCGGCGACGAATACGAACAGGCGCTCGATCGCATTCGCATCGTCACCAGCGAGCAACGCTTCACGCTGGGCGTGCAATTGATCGAGGCCGCGCAGGACCCGCTCGATGTCGCCGAGGCGCTGTCGCGGGTGGCCGAAGCCGCGGTGCAGGTGGCCTGCGAGGCGGCGCAGGAGGAGTTCGCCGAGCGGCATGGGCGCTTCGCGGATGGCGAATTGCTGGTGCTGGGGCTGGGCCGGCTGGGCGGCGGGGCGCTGACCCATGCCTCGGATCTCGACATGATCTATCTGTTCACCGACGGCGAGACGGCGGAATCCGACGGACCCCGCCCGCTGGGCCGGACGCTCTATTTCAACCGGCTGGCGCAGCGGGTCGGCGTGGCGCTGAGCGTACCCACCGCGCAGGGCGCGCTCTACGACGTCGATACGCGGCTGCGACCGCAGGGCAATCAGGGTCCGCTCGCGGTGAGCCTTTCCTCCTTCGAGCGCTACCAGCGCGAGAACGCCTGGACCTGGGAGCATATGGCGCTCAACCGAGCGCGGGTTCTGGTCGGTTCGCCCGGGGGGCGCCGGCAGGTCGAGGCGATCGTCGACTCTATCCTCAATCGGGACCGGGATGCGGTCGAGCTGCAGGCCGATGTCTTGACGATGCGAAGCGAGATGGCGGCGCACAAGCCCGCTCGCGGAGAGCTCGACGTCAAGCTGCTGCGCGGCGGGCTGGTCGATCTGGAGTTCCTGATCCATTTCCTGCAATTGCGAGAGCGGACCGCGCTCAACCCCGATCTGTCCACCGCGGTCACCGAGTTGATCACGCAGGGACTCGTGTCCCCCGATCTGCGCGCGTATCACCGTCTGCTCACCAGGGTTCTGGTCGGTTCGCGGTTGCTGGCGCCCGATCTCGGCGCCCCCGGCCCCGCGGCGCGCGCGGTGTTGGCCCAGCTCGCGCGGCAGGAGGATTACGCTTCGCTCTTGCAGGCCCTGGACGAGGCACGCCATGGCGTGGCGGCACAATGGGTTAAAACCTTCGACGAGAAACTGGAGATAGATCGATGAGCGAACACCCCGCGCAAGGCGATGCGATGCCCGATATCGCGATGGAAAGTCCCGATGGGGGCGAGGTGCGCGCCTCCGACTTCGAGGGTGGCAAGGCGGTGTTCTTCTTCTACCCCAAGGACAACACCCCCGGCTGCACCACCGAAGCCAAGGATTTTTCGGCGCTGAAGCCGGAATTCGAAAAGGCCGGTGTCGCGTTGCTCGGGATCAGCAAGGATTCAGCCCAGAAGCACCGCAATTTCATCGCCAAACACGAGCTCACCGTCGATCTCGCGACCGATGCCGAGGAGGGAGGGCTGTCCGACGCGCTCGGAATCTGGACCGAGAAGTCGATGTACGGGAAGACCTATATGGGAATGGTCCGCACGACCTATCTGGTCGGCGAGGACGGCCGGATCGAGCGGGTCTGGAACAAGGTCAAGGGCCACGCCGAGGACGTGCTCGCGGCCGCGCGCGAAGCGTGAGGCCAGCGCTTCCCTCGCTCGGCGCTGCGATCCGCACCGCGCTGCTGACCGGCGATCCT
>JAHJWA010000162.1 GCA_018828205.1 Alphaproteobacteria bacterium | reverse complement strand
TCGCGCTCAATCAGGAGCGCGCGGCGGAGGAAAAGCGGGGGCTCGTCCGCTGGCTGCGCCCTGAGTACCAGAAGCCGCGCCTTGCGCATAAGGTGAAGGGGCAGGACGATCTCGACATGGGGTTGGATGCTGCCGGTCTCGGCGCAGGCGTGGTCGAGGAACGCAGCTGGCCCGCCAAGGATCTCGAACAGATCCGCGCGCTACGCGACGTCCTGTTCGAAGCCGAAGCGCCGCTGCCCGCCGCTGCCCTCGCCACGCTGTTCAAGGGGCGCGCGACCGCGAAGCGCAGGTCCCGCGTCGCCGAAGTGCTCGCCACGCTCGCCGATACCGGCCTGGTCCGCGAGGGCGAGGGCGGCTACTTCCTTCCGCGCTGACGGGCCGGGCAAACCAAGCATTTTCCTACACGCTCCCGATTTGCTAGCCTCGCCCCGGCTCTTTGCATCGTCCATCCCGCACCCCTCCCGAGGCGCCTGCGCGCAGGGCGCCCCGCGAGTCGCCCATAGGCATTCCCCCGGTTGTGTTTCATCAACTTGCCCGGGAAGCGCGCCGGTGCTGTAAAGCGTCGCCTTGCCGCCGAAACCCGCGGATTTGCGCCATTGCGGCGTGTCCGATGCGTCAACCGGCGGCTTGACCGCCGTCCTTGAGCCGGCGCGCCAGGAAGGCGAATCGGGCGGCCTTGCCGACGTCGTTCTGGAACGAGGAATTGACGATCCCGCCCACCACCGAGCCGGCGATCGGCACCAGCATCCCGGCGCGGCTGCGCATCGTCGCGAAGGCGAGCGCGCGCGAGATGCGCTCGACCGCCTGATCGACCACCGGGGTGATGTGCTCCTGCCCGGCGTGGATCAGATCGCCATCGGCGCCGATCCCCGCCTCGAGCGCGGCGATCCGCTCGGCCCTGGTCTCGGGATCGTCGAGCGCGGCGAGTTCGAGGATCTGGAGCCGGAACAGCTTTTCCGCCGGGCCCTCGCCGGCAAAGCCATAGGCGCGGCCGGTGTCGCGGATGGTGCGCAAGGCGATGGCGATGGTGGCGGGGATGTCCGCGCCCATCGAGATCGCGCCGCCGAATCCGGCCGCGGCACCGGTCGAGGCGCTGATGGCGCGGGCGGTGCGCACCAGCCCGCTGGCGGCGTCATGCGCGGCCTGCAGATCGGCGGTGTCGTGGGTGAATTGGACCAGCTGCCTGGCGCCGACCGCGCTGTCGAGCCCCTTGAGCACCGCCTCGACCAGCGGTTTGGGCACCACGCTGGCGAGCGCCTTGCCGAAGGGGTGGGTCAGCCGTTCGATCCCCCGCCCGAGCATGGAGGGTTTGCTCTGCTTGTACTTCAGCTGGTTGCGCTGCCAATCCATGCTCATGTCCCTGTCTGTGGCGGGCGAAGACTGCGCCCCTGGGTGGGAAACCGGCATAAGCGGGAAGCCGTTCCCCGGCAATTGGCGGCCCGGGGGGATCAGTCTGCGGGGGAGGGCGAGCGCTTGCGGCGGCGGACCACGCCCTCCTGCGCGACGCTGGCGACCAGTCGGCCCTCGCGGTCGAAGATCCGCCCGCGGTTGAAGCCGCGGCCCGCGCCGCTCCACGGGCTGTCGGTGGCGTAGAGCAGCCATTCGTCGGCGGCCGCGGGGCGGTGGAACCAGATCGCGTGGTCGAGGCTGGCGCCGTTCAATTCGCCGCGCGCCCAGCTCAGGCCGTGGGGCAGGGCGGAGGTGCCGAGCAGCGTGTAGTCGCTGGCATAGGCGATCACCGCGCGGTGCAGCGCCGGGTCGTCGGCGAGCGCGGGCAGCGGCGCCACGGTGCGGAACCAGCTGTGCGCCTGCGGCGCGCGCGGCTCGGAGTTCATCCAGTGGAGGCTGTCGCTGGTGCGCATCTCGATCGGCCGCGGGCGCAGCATCAGCGCGCGCTGGAGGTCGGTGACATGGTCGAGCCTGGCGATGAACTCGCGGCGCAGCTCGGTGTCCGGCGTCAGCTCCTCGGGCGCGGTGACCTGCGGCATCGCATATTCGTCGTGGCTGAGGCCTTCCTCGGGCTGCTGGAAGCTGGCGGTGAGGTTGAGGATCGGGCGGCCCTGCTGGCGCGCGACCACGCGGCGGTTGGCGAAGCTGCGGCCGTCGAAATCGCGCGCGGTCTCGTAGTCGATATCGACGCCCTCCTCGCCGCCGCGCAGGAAATAGGCGTGGAGCGAATGCGCGCCCATGCCCTCGGGCGCGGTGGCCTGCGCGGCCTGCAGCGCCTGCGCGATCACCTGCCCGCCGAACACCCGCCCGACCCCGCCGGGCTGCGGCTGACCGAGGAAGCTGTCCTCGCCCCCGCGCTTCACGGTGAGCAGTTCGACGAGACCCGCGACGAGTTGGGCGGGCGAGGGAGTGTCTGGCATCGGTTCGGTCATGGCGGGCGCTTTGCGGGCCGCCCGGCGCAGCGTCAATACCGGGTCAATACCGCGTCAATACCGCGTCAATCGACCGCGCCGAGTTTGCGCAGCACCCGGTAGGCGGCGGCCTTGGCGCGGTTGGTGCGCGGCCAGCGCCCGGGAGCGGCGGGACGCAGGCCGAAGCCGCGCAGCACGCGGTTGAGCCCGCGCGCATCGGCTTCGGCGAAGCTCCAGTCGCTGCGCCAGGTGATCGACAGCGAGATCGAGCTTTCGGGCCCGTTGCGGACGAAATGCGGCGCCATCACCGGCACGAACAGCGCCTCGCCCGGAGCAAGCGGGAAGGCGCGGCCCCCCTCCGCGAAATCCTCCTGCCAGCGCAATTCGCGCGCGCCACCCGAATGATAGGTCTCGTGCACCTCGTCGGGCGCGAAACGGGCATCCCCGGCGGGAAACTGGGTCATCACCTTGGAGCCCTTCACCTGCAGCAGGATGTTGTGCTCGGGGTCGAAATGATAGGGGGTGACGGCGTTTGGCGAAGAGATGAAGACGAAGCCCTGGGGGCGCAGCATGGCGCCGGTCCTGGCCTCGATCTGTCCGCGCAATTCGCCCAGCAACCCCAGCAGCAGCGCCTCGTAGGCGGGGTCCTGCTCGATATTCTTGAGCACCGCCCAGCTGTTGGCCGAGGCGATGCTGCGGATGGTGTCCTCGATCGACAGGCCGGTGCCGCCGGGCTTGCCGTCGACGCCGATCGGCAGGTCGCCGCGATTGTATTCGATCGAGCTCTCGGGCAGCCGACCCGCCAGGCTTGCGAGGCTGTCGAGCTCGAGCAGCGGATGCACGCCCAGCGCATGCGAGAGGACATGCGGTTGTTCGGGGTAGAGCCGACCGAAGCGCTCGCGCGTCGCGGCGTCGAAGATGCTCGTTCCGCTTGCGCCTGTCCCAGCCGTGCCGGGGTTGTGCATGCGCGTTTCGGCGGTGTGGATGCTAGCCATGGTACTCCCCTTCGCAAGCTTCGGCGCTGCGCTCGAGCCGGCTCATCAGCCGGAAGGCGGTGCGCTTGAGCGGTCCGCCGAGCGCG
>JAHJWA010000018.1 GCA_018828205.1 Alphaproteobacteria bacterium | reverse complement strand
TTGAGCATGCGCGCCATATGCATCAGGTTCCAGGTCGCGAAAGTGGCATTGCGGCGGGTGAAATCGTTGTCGAAGCCGACGCGGCTCCCGCCATTTTCGGCCTCGTCGCCATAGCTGGGGCCGGGCCCCGCCTCGCCGACCCAGCCGGCATCGGCCTGCGGCGGGATGGTGTAGCCGATGTGCTGGAGCGAATAGAGCAGTCCCATGCCGATATGCTTGATCCCGTCCTCGTTGCCGGTGACGATGCAGCCCCCGGCCTTGCCGTAGAAGACCGCCTGACCCTTGGCGTTGGTCTGCCCCGAGTGGGCGTAGAGACGCTCGATAAGCCGCTGGCAGACCGAGCTTTTCTCTCCCAGCCAGATCGGCGTCCCGATCACCAGGATATCGGCCGCTTCGACTTTCTCCCAGATCTGCGGCCAGTCGTCGCGCGCCGCGCCCTGCTCGGTCATGTCGGGATAGACGCCGGGCGCGATTGCGTGATCGACCAGCCGGACCTGCTCGAGCTGGACGCGGTTGCGCACGAGGATCGCCTCGACCACGCCGAGCAGCTTGGCGGTGTGCGAATCCTCGGGCGAGGGCTTGAGCGTGCAATTGATCGTCAGCGCCTTCAGGTCCGAGAAGTCGGTGGTGTTGTCGGCGCACAGTCGTTCCTGGGTCTCGTCGAGCATCGGTCTCTCCATGGCTTGCGCTACCAATACGCCCGACCCGCAGCGAAGTTGCGCAAGTGGCCAGTTGCGGCGGCCCCGGGGGCTGGGTATGGCCCGCGAAAAGATGACGCCGGAATGACGCCAACAGCAGGGATTGTCTTATGAATTTCGAAGAAATGCAGGCGCGTATCGCGACCGGCCGCGGCTTTATCGCTGCGCTCGACCAGTCGGGCGGTTCGACCCCCAAGGCGCTGAATGCCTATGGCGTCGAGGACAGCGAGTGGAAGGGCGAGGACGAGATGTTCGCCAAGATCCACGAGATGCGCTGCCGCATCATCGATTCGCCTTCCTTCTCCAATGGCAAGGTGCTCGGCGCGATCCTCTTCGAAAAGACCATGGAAGGCTGCGGCAAGGACGGTTCGCCGATCCCCGCACTGCTGGCCCGGCGCAACGTGGTCCCCTTCCTCAAGGTCGATAAGGGGATGGAGGACGAGGCCGACGGCGTTCAGCTGATGAAGCCGATTCCCGAGCTCGACGCCATGTGCGCCCGGGCCAAGGAACTGGGCGTCTTCGGTACCAAGATGCGCTCGGTGATCCACGAAGCGAACCGCGACGGCGTCGCCGCCATCATCCGCCAGCAGATGGATTTCGGGCTGCAGATTCTCGCCAATGGCCTGATGCCGATCCTCGAACCCGAGGTCAGCCTCAAGAGCGAAAGCCGGCCCCAGGCCGAGGCGCAGGTGCTCGCCAATGCACTCGATCAGCTCGAGCGGGTGCCCGAAGGCCAGCAGGTGATGTGGAAGCTTACCATCCCCAGCGAACCCGATCTCTACAAGCCGCTGATCGAGCATCCCAAGGTGCTGCGCGTGGTCGCGCTGTCGGGCGGCTACAGCCGCGAACAGGCCTGCCGCGAGCTGGCGAAGAACGACGGCATGATCGCCAGCTTCAGCCGCGCACTGCTCGAAGTGCTGCAAGCGAAGATGGACGATCAGCAGTTCGACCAGGCGCTGGGCAATGCGATCGACGAAATCGCCTGCGCCAGCACGGGTGAAGCCGCAGCCTGACCTCGGCTCCGGCGGACTAGCTTCCGCCGGTGAAGGTGAAACGATAGGCGCCGGGCGGGATCTCCTGCCCGGCGCTTTTCGTGGGCGAGACGGCGGCCAGCAGGAAGCTGCGGTTCATGGCCTGATGCGGCTCGCCCCGCGTCAGCGGGACCGTCTGCTGCCAGTGCGTCGCGGTGATCCGCGTCCTCACGGTGAGCTTGCCTGCCTGGATGCACTGCGCGTCCACCGGGCAACGGCTGTCCTCCACAACCGCCAGCGGCGTGACGATCGCATCGCCTAGCCAGGCCGATTGCCCGAGCGCGATCGGCCTACCCTGGCTGGCGGCCTCCTGCCCGACGCGCGGTGTATCGGGAATGATCGCGCAGCCGCCCAGCACGGGCAGGGCGAACAGCAGGGCGGAGCGAGCGAGGATGCCGATTGTCATCCAACCCGCTTGCGGACGGGTCGCTGTCGCGCGGCTGAATGGGAGTCTCCAAAGCGATGCTTGCGGGCGTGACGAAGCCGCCGCCCGGCGCTAACAGCCGCAGCATGACCGATATTGGATGCCAGCTTTACCTGATTTCGCCGCTCGACGTCGGCGGCGACTTCCCGACCCGCCTCGAACGCGCGCTGCAGGCGGGCGCCGGGCTCGTCACCGCTTTCCAGCTGCGGATCAAGGATCTCGACCAGCACGAGGCGGCGCGGCT
>JAHJWA010000161.1 GCA_018828205.1 Alphaproteobacteria bacterium | reverse complement strand
GCCTTCTCGATGAGCATGCTGGGGACGTTTCTGGTGCGCTCGGGCATCCTCACCAGCGTCCACTCCTTCGCGCTCGACCCCGAGCGCGGGACCTTCATCCTGCTGCTGCTGGCGCTCTATATCGGCGGCGCGCTGCTGCTGTTCGCGCTGCGCGCCAGCACGATCTCCGAGGGCAAGCGCTTCGCCGTGGCCAGCCGCGAGGGCGCGCTGGTGGTCAACAATGTCATGCTCAGCGCGATCCTCGCCATCGTGCTGCTCGGCACGCTCTACCCGCTGCTGACCGAGGCCTTCGATGTCCGCGTCTCAGTGGGGCCGCCCTATTTCAACCCGGTCGGGGCGATCTTCGTCGTGCCGATGCTGCTGGTGATGGCGGTCGGACCGCTGCTGCGCTGGCGGCAGGACCGTTTCGCCCGGATCTCGCGCGAAGTCCTGGTGCTGGCGGCGATCCTGGTGGCGGGGCTGGTCGCGGTCGCAGTCCTGGGCGAGGTTTCCCTGCTGCCGCTGCTCGGGCTGGCGCTGGCGGCGATGCTGGCGGTGGCGAGCTTCCTGCCGCTGCGGGGGCGCAGGCTGACGCGCGTTCCGATCGCGACCTGGGGGATGGTCGTCGCGCATTTCGGGATCGCCGTGGCGTTGTTCGGCATGGCCAGCGAGAGCGCCTTCACCGAGGAACGGCTCGCCGCGCTCGAGCCGGGCGGCACCACGCAGGTCGGCGACTGGACGGTCACGCTCGATGCGATCGTTCCGGTGGCGGGGCCCAACTGGACCGCGATCGAGGGTCAGCTCAGCGCCCGGATCGGCGATGGTGCGCCGGTCGAAATGCGGCCCCAGTCGCGCACCTTCTGGGCGCCGCCGCAGCAGACCGCCGAGAGCGTGCTCGCCACCCGCTGGAACGGTCAGCTCTATGCGGTGATGGGCGATTCGGCGGGTGACCGCCGCTGGCAGGTCCGGCTGTGGTGGAAGCCCTTCGTCACCTTCATCTGGTACGGCGGCCTGCTGGTCGCGCTGGGCGGGGTGCTGGCGATCATCGGCCGGGTGATGGACGATCTGCGGGCGCGCAGCGTGCGCCGCCGCGCCGCGGAGCGCCGCGAGAACGCCTATCCCGACGAGAGCGCGGCATGAGCGGCTGGCGGCTCTGGGTTCCGCTGCTGCTGTTCGCGGGCTTTCTCGGCGTGGCGGGCTATCAGCTGTCGCAGCCGGGCGACGATGCGATCCAGAGCCGGATGGTGGGCAAGCCCTTGCCCGAATTCGACCTGCGCCCGGCGACGCAGGACCGCCCGGGGATCGCCAGCGCGCAATTCGGCGACGGGCAGCCGCGGCTGCTCAACATCTGGGCGAGCTGGTGCGTCCCCTGCGTCGCCGAGGCACCCTATCTCGACCAGTTGCAGGAACAGGGTGCCGAGATCGTCGGAGTGGCGATCCGCGACCGGCCCGAGGACGTCGCGCGGTTCCTCGAACGCCACGGCAATCCCTATGTCGCGATCGGTGCCGACGACATCTCCGAAGTCCAGTTCGGCATCGGCTCCTCGGGCGTGCCCGAGACCTTCGTGATCGATGGCAGCGGGCGGATCACCTATCAGCATATCGGCGACATTCGCGAGAGCGATGTCCCCGTGCTGCTCGAAAAGCTTGCGGAGGCGGGGGCATGACGCCGGCTCGCAAGACAAGGCACCGGACGCTCAGGGCGACGCTTCCCCGGACGCTGCAACGCGCTCTGATGGCCGCGCTGGTGCTGTGTCTGGGCGCGCCGCTGGCCGCGCAGCAATCGCTTCCGCCCGCGCCCTATGCCGATCGCCAGCTCGACGATCCGGTGCAGGAGGCGGCGGCGCAGGAGCTGATGGCCAGCCTGCGCTGTCTGGAGTGCCAGTCGCAGGCGATCGACGACAGCAATTCGCCGATGGCGGGCGACATGCGCCATCAGGTGCGGATCCGGATCGCTGCGGGCGAGGACCCCGAGGCGATCCGCGGCTGGCTGATGGAGCGCTATGGCGATTACGTCAGCTACACCCCGCAGGTCAGCGCCACCACCTGGCCGCTGTTCGCGGTGCCGCTGCTGATCCTGCTGGTGGCGGGCGCGATCTTCTGGCGTCGCTTCGGGAAACGCGCATGATCTGGCTTGCCGTCCTCGCGCTCGCGGCTCTTGGGTTTCTGGCCGCGGTCTGGCTGTTCGGGCTGGCGCGCAGCGGCTGGACGCTGTTCGGCGCGGCGCTGCTGTTCGGGCTGACGGGCTATGCGCAGCAGGGTTCGCCGGGTCAGCCCGCCGCGCCCGGTGCCGGTCCCGAGCAGGTCGCCGAGACCGGCGAACTGATGGTCCAGGCGCGGCGCGAATTCTACGATCCCGATACCATGCCCTCGCGCTATGTCGTCAGCTCCGACGCCTTTGCGCGCCGCGGGCAATATGAGGACGCGGCCAATTTCCTGCGCAACGCGGTGGCCGAGAACCCGCGCGACGACGAGGCCTGGGTCGCGCTGGGCAATGTGCTGGTCGAACACGCCGAAGGTCAGCTCAGCGCCGCCGCGCTGTTCGCCTATGCCCGCGCCGAGGAGCTGGCGGAAGACAATCCGGCACCGGGCTATTTCGTCGGACTGGCGATGCTGCGGCAGGGCGAATTCGCGCAGGGGCGCCGGATGTGGGCGGATATTCTGGCCGAGGCGCGTGCGGATGCCCCCTGGCGACCGGTGGTCGCGAACCGGCTCGAACGGCTCGACCTGCTGCTGTCGGGCGGCGGGATACCCCCCGCCACGCGCTAGGACGGGCGCGGGCCGAAATGTTGCGGGTGCGAAATCTTCCTGCTAAGCGCCCCGACCTTGCGGTACGGCACGACTGCCGCGCGCGAAGGATCAGCCACATGAGAGCAGGGACTCCGCACCGATGAGCGAAAGCCAGGTGCCCCAGAAGCATCCGTCTGCCGAGAACAACGGCGGGACGGCGGGAACGAGCGGCGTCGGCAAGAAGGCGACCAAGGGCGCGCTTGCGGTCGGGGCGATCGGGATCGTCTTCGGCGATATCGGCACCAGCCCGCTCTACGCCTTCCGCGAGACCTTTGCCGGGGCGCATCCGCTGGCGCTCGACGATATGCATATCCTCGGCGTGGTCAGCCTGATCTTCTGGTCGATGACGCTGGTGGTCTCGCTGCAATACGTCACCATCCTGATGCGCGCCGACAACAAGGGGCAGGGCGGCAGCCTCGCGCTGGTGGCGCTGATCTCGCGTCATATCAGCGGCTCGAAATACGGCTGGCTGGCCGTGCTGCTCGGAGTTTTCGCGACCTCGCTGTTCTATGGCGACTCGATGATCACGCCCGCGATCTCGGTGCTCTCCGCGGTGGAGGGGCTGACCGTGGTCAATCCCGACATGGAGCGGCTGGTCATCCCGATCGCGCTGGCGCTGCTGATCGCGCTGTTCGTGATCCAGAAGCGCGGGACCGCCAAGGTGGGCGCGCTGTTCGCGCCGGTGATGATCGTCTATTTCATCGTCCTGGCCGGGCTGGGAATCAACCAGATCGTCCAGCATCCCGAGGTCCTGTGGGCGCTCAACCCCTATTACGCGGTCAATTTCTTCATCATCGACGGCTGGCTGGCGTTCCTCGCGCTGGGTTCGGTGGTGCTGGCGGTGACGGGTTCGGAAGCGCTCTATTCGGACATGGGCCATTTCGGCCGCGGCCCGATGCGCCTGTCGTGGTTCGGCTTCGTGATGCCCTGCCTGCTGCTCAACTATTTCGGCCAGGGTGCAATGGTCATGAG
>JAHJWA010000160.1 GCA_018828205.1 Alphaproteobacteria bacterium | reverse complement strand
GCGCGGTTCTCGATCGCCCTGTTCATCGGTGCGGCTCCCATTTTTCCTGTCCCGAAGTGATTTATTCCAGAATTCCGATTGCAGCGCAAGTTGCGGTCCGGCGCCGTGCCGCAACCCGATACAATATTACGCGGGTGGCTTGGCGTTCCCGCGAGCCCCCGTCGCTATCCTGCCAAACGCCCCCGCTGTACGACCAGCGGGGTTTTCACCCTCGCCCGCCATGCTAAAGCCCCATCATGGCCGATACCGCCCCCGATACCCTGCACCCCGCTCATCTCGCCGAGGAAGCCGCCACCGAGGCCGCGCCGCCGTTGCCCGATGGCGTCCTGGGGGGCGGGCTCGAGGTCGTCTCGATCGCCAAGAGCTACGACAAGACCGTGGTGCTGTCGGATATCTCGCTGACCGTCGCCAAGGGCGAGGTGCTGGGCCTGCTCGGCCCCAACGGCGCGGGCAAGACCACCTGCTTCTATTCGATCATGGGGCTGGTGCGCCCCGATGCCGGGCGCATTTTGATGGATGGCGAGGATGTCACCCGCCTGCCGATGTACCGCCGCGCGATCCTGGGCCTGGGCTATCTGCCGCAGGAGACCAGCATCTTTCGCGGGATGACGGTCGAACAGAACATCACCTGCGTGCTCGAGATGGTCGAGCCGGACAAATCCGTGCGCGCGCAAGAACTCGAGCGGCTGCTCGACGAATTCGGGCTTACCCGGCTGCGCGCCAGCCCCGCGATGGCGCTCTCGGGGGGCGAGCGGCGCCGCTGCGAGATCGCCCGCGCGCTCGCCGCCAAGCCCTCGATCATGCTGCTCGACGAGCCCTTCGCCGGGATCGATCCGCTCTCGATCAACGACATCCGCGACCTCGTCAAGGATCTCAAGACCCGCGGGATCGGCGTGCTGATCACCGATCACAACGTCCGCGAAACGCTCGAGATCGTCGACCGCGCCTGCATCATCTACGGCGGACAGGTGCTGTTCGCGGGTACCCCCGAAGCGCTGGTCGCGGACGAGAACGTGCGCCGGCTCTATCTGGGCGAGGGCTTCACCCTGTGAGCGCGCCATCGCCCCTTGAGGTTTAGGACGCGGCGATGGCCCTGAGCCCGCGTCTCGATCTGCGCCAGACGCAATCGCTGGTGATGACGCCGCAATTGCAGCAGGCGATCAAGCTGCTGGCGCTGTCCAATCTCGAGATCGAGACTTTCGTCGGCGAGGCTCTGGAGAGCAATCCGCTGCTCGAGATGGGCGAGACCAGCCACGAACGGGGCGATAGCGATGGCGATGGCGACGCGCCGGCCTCCGAACCGAGCGAACATGGCAGCGACGGCGGCTTCGACGGCACCGAGGCGCTCGATATCGCGCCGGGGGCGCTCGACCCCGATGCCGGGCCGGGCGATCAGGGTGATTGGGGCCGCGCGGCGGGTTCGGGCGGGGTATCCGACGAAGGGCCGCCCGACCTGGAAAACCGCGCCAATGGCGAGCCGACGCTGGCCGAATATCTCGCCGACCAGATCGGCGCGGTCGCGCATGACGAGCGCGAGGCCTTCGTCGCCGCGCGGCTGATCGGCGAGCTCGACGAGGCGGGCTATTTCACCGGCGATCTGTTCGCGCTGGCCGACGAACTCGGCATCCCGCTCGCCGAGGTCGAACGCGCGCTCGACCTGATCCAGACGCTCGATCCCACCGGGGTCGGCGCGCGCACCCTGAGCGAATGTCTCGCGCTGCAGGCACGCGAGGCGGATCGCTACGACCCCTGCATGGCGCGGCTGATCGACAATCTCGATCTGGTCGCGAGCGGCGAATTCGCCCGGCTCAAGCGGATGTGCGAGGTCGACGACGAGGATTTCGCCGACATGCTCGCCGAGCTCAGGCGCTACGACCCCAAGCCCGGCTGCCGCTTCGGCGGGGCGGCGCAATCCGCGGTGGTGCCCGATGTGCTGATCGCGCCGGACGGCGCGGACGGCTGGACGATCCGGATCAACGAGGCGAGCCTGCCGCGGCTGGTGGTCAACCGCGATTATTTCCTCGAACTGAAAGGCGGCGCGCGCGACAAGCAGTCGCTCTCCTGGCTCAACGAGCAATTGTCCGAAGCCGACTGGCTGATCCGCGCCTTGGACCAGCGGCAGAAGACCATCCTCAAGACCGCCGCCGAGATCGTCAAGCGCCAGGAAGGCTTCTTCCGCCGCGGGGTTTCGGCGATGAAGCCGCTGACCCTGCGCGAGGTGGCCGAGGTGATCGAAATGCACGAAAGCACGGTCAGCCGGGTCACCAGCAACAAATATCTCTCCTGCCCGCGCGGCACCTTCGAGCTGAAATATTTCTTCTCCAGCGGGGTCGCTGCGGCCGATGGCGAGGGCGCCTCGTCGGAAGCGATCAAGGCGCGGATCCGCGCGCTGTGCGACGGCGAGGACGCGAAATCGGTGCTCTCGGACCAGAAGCTGGTCGAGCTGCTCAAAACCGAAGGCTTCGATCTGGCGCGGCGCACGGTGGCCAAATACCGCGAGGCGATCGGCATCGGTTCCAGCGCGCAGCGCCGACGCGCGAAGAAGCTGGCCAACTACTGACCCGCGGCGGACCGCTGGCCCCCAGTCGAGAGCCTTCAAACCGCCGCGATTGTATGATCGGACGGACCCGAACCCTGCAAAAAAGTTAACGCGCTTTACCCCTCGTTAACCTTTTCCGTTCAGAGCTTGTGTGGTTAATAAGGCGCAACACACCTTACCGACAGGTTGCGAAATCTTTGGGGCCAAGCCGGGGGACCACCCATGCGTGTACTGCTGATCGAAGACGAACCCACGACCGCCAAGGCGATCGAGCTGATGCTCACCACCGAGGGGTTCAACGTCTACCAGACCGATCTGGGCGAGGAAGGCCTCGATCTGGGCAAATTGTATGATTACGACATCATCCTGCTCGATCTGAACCTGCCCGACATGCATGGTTACGACGTGCTCAAGAAATTGCGCGTCGCCAAGGTACAGACCCCGGTGCTGATCCTGTCGGGCATCGCCGAGATGGATTCCAAAATCCGCAGCTTCGGCTTCGGCGCCGACGACTACGTGACCAAGCCGTTCCACCGCGAGGAACTGGTCGCGCGGATCCACGCCGTGGTGCGCCGTTCCAAGGGGCACAGCCAGTCGGTCATCCGCACCGGCAAGCTGGCGGTCAATCTCGACGCCAAGACCGTCGAGGTCGATGGTGCACGGGTCCATCTGACCGGCAAGGAATACGCGATGCTCGAGCTGCTGAGCTTGCGCAAGGGCACCACGCTGACCAAGGAAATGTTCCTCAATCACCTCTATGGCGGGATGGACGAACCTGAATTGAAGATCATCGACGTGTTCATCTGCAAGCTGCGCAAGAAGCTGAGCCACGCCTGCGCCGGCGAGAACTACATCGAGACCGTCTGGGGCCGCGGCTATGTGCTGCGCGATCCCGACGAGGAAGCCGAAGCGGCCTGATTGCCCACGAAATTTGCAATTCGTCTCTTGGACGAGACAAGACGCCCGGGACCGCAAGGTCTCGGGCGTTTCCCGTTGTGGCGGAGCCGGTTGATGGATGGCGTCGTCGCTGCGCTCCTCACCATGACGAAATGAGCTAGTGGGAGGCCCCGCCCCGCTCCTCGTCATTGCGAGCGACGCGAAGCAATCCATGGCCCTACCCCAAGTTCTCTGGCCCACACTCTCTGGACGGCCCGGGGCCGACCCCGCTAGGGGCGCCGCATGACGGCATTCAAGGAAGGCGACCCGACCACGTTGAAGCGGCTTTACGGCCGTTCGATCGGCAAGCCGCTGCGCACCCACCAGCAGGGCCTGGTCGACAATCTGCTCCCCCGGATCGCGGTGCCGCACGACGGCCCCGTGACCGCCGAGCGATTGTTCGGCGCGGATCGCCCCTTGCATTTCGAGATCGGCTTCGGCGGCGGCGAGCATCTCGCCTATCGTGCCGACCTGCTCCCCGACCACGGCTTCATCGGCGCCGAGCCTTATATGAACGGCGTGGCGCAGGCGCTCTCGCAGATCGAGGAGCAGAAGCTGGGCAACATCCGGCTGCACGCGGGCAATGCGCTCGAAGTCCTCGAACGGGTGCCCGACGGCGCGCTGACCATGCTCTACCTGCTCCACCCCGACCCCTGGCCCAAGAACAAGCACGCCAAACGCCGGATGATGAACGATGGCCCGGTGCAGATGATCGCCGACAAGCTCAGGCCCGGCGGCGAATTCCGCTTCGGCACCGATCACGCGATCTATCTGCGCCACGCGCTGATGGTGATGCGCCGCTTCACCGACGTCTTCGAATGGGTGACCGACGGTCCCTCGAGCTGGCAGCAGCGGCCCGCGGGCTGGCCCGAGACCCGCTACGAGAAAAAGGCCCGCGACGTCTTCGAGCACGAGGTGTGGTACTTTCGATTTAGACGACGCTAGAGTACGATATTCTTGTATTACCAAGTACTTAGATGACTCGGCTTACGCCAGAATAGCCTCCATTTCGCTCCTTTTTCCGCTTGCGTGATTACCCGGTGATTGCCAGAAAAGGGACACGAGGTTTCGGATGGCAACAGGAAAAATCACGAAAAAATCGATAGACGCGGTTGAGGCTGGCAGCTCGAGCCAATTTTTATGGGACACTGATCTCAAAGGTTTTGGTGCCAAGATCACGCCTTCAGGAAGCATCTCTTACGTCCTTCAATTCAGGATGGGAGGGCGTGAGACAATCGCACGGCGTTATACGATCGGCTCACATGGGTCTCCATGGACACCTACGACCGCCCGCTCGGAAGCCGAACGTCTGCTCTTGCTCGTCGGCCAGGGCATTGATCCTGTGGAGGCTGACAAACAGAGGCGTCGGGAGGCAATCGATCTGGCGTTCGACAATTACGCGCGGCATTTCACCCGTTCCTGCAAAGGCGAGGGATGGCGTCGTCTGGTCGAGCGTGTGATCAGGCTCCATCTTGAGCCAGTTCTACGCAAGAAGCCGCTGCCTTCGATCACCAGGGCAGATATCGTATCAGTTCTCGACCAGATGCCGGAAGAGCAGGTCGCCAATCGTCGGAACGTCTTTGCGGTAATGCGGCGCCTATTCCGCTGGGCTGTAAGTCGTGGCGATCTCGAACGCAGCCCTATGGAGGGCATGGAGACGCCGCCGCCGGTAAGGCCGCGGGATCGCTGGCTTTCTGACAAGGAGCTGCGCTTGATCTGGCATGCCACGCCCGAATGCCACCCCTGTTTCGGGCCGATTGTCCGCTTATTGATTTTGACCGGACAGCGCCGCGAAGAAGTTTGCGGGATGCACTGGCAGGAACTCGACAGAGGGGAAAGACTATGGACCCTGCCCGGCCGGCGCACGAAAAACAGCGAGTTCAACACCATTCCAATGAACGAACTCGCCATGATCGAGCTTGATCGGTTGGCTGGCGGAGAGAAATGGCCGCGCAAGGGCAGAGTGTTTGCGACCGCGAGTGGGGCAGGCTTCGCAGGCTACCATAAAGGCAAAATGAAGCTGGATAGCGCCATCGAGGAAACCGAAGGCGAACCTTTGCCTCCCTGGCGCCTTCACGATTTGCGACGAACGCTCGCGACGAATTTCCAGCGTTTAGGTGTAAGGTTCGAGGTTACCGAAGCGGTATTGAATCATGTAAGCGGTTCACGTGCGGGCGTGGCGGGAGTTTACCAGCGCCACGATTGGAAAGAGGAGAAACGCCATGCTCTTGATGACTGGAACAAGCATCTCGATTGCGTTTTGCATGATGCGACCCCCTCTACTGCGGTAGACAGCAAGTAGTACCGCCACCATTTTCCCGCGCCTTCTGAATAGGCGGGCACGGGACATCACCATAAGAGCAAAAGACACAACAGTCCCCTGGCAGTGGCTGCAGTCTTTTCTGGCAATGCTGGCATTCATAAAAAAACCAGCATGCGTTGGTCGGCATGGTTTCGGTGGTGGCCGCTTGGCAATGAGGGCACGTGATCGTGGAGACAGTCTGCATCAGGCTCCTCCGAGCGCGCGCATCAATGGTTGTTCAATAAAGCCCCATAGCGCAGACAGGACGATCATCGCGGTGGCCATCAGCAATGTCAGTCGCGCAGTGCTGCTGCGAGCAGGCCTCTCACAGCCATCGGCACTGCAGAAACGTACTTTGCGCAAGTGGAGAAACCACCCAAAGGCCACGATTAGGAAGGCTGCGACTGTGAGCGGCAAGTGGTAGGGAACAAACCAAGCCAGCCCTCCAGCGCCGAGTCCGACAGCAACGAGTACCAAGGGCAGAACGCAGCAAGCAGCCGCGGAGAGTAGCGCCGCTGCACTCGCCAGCACTCCAACGCCTGCAACCCCGCGATCGCTCACGCTTTTCGGCTCGTCGTATTGGATAGCGTGCTCAGTCATCTTTGCCTCTATTCGATTCGATCCCTATGTACTTCCTGTAGTGGATACAGGTTCAAGGAGATTCGGCATGGGCGGCCTTTCGATAGGTGAATTGGCACGCAAGACGGGCGTCCATATCGAGACAATCCGGTACTTCGAGAAGATCGGAATGCTCGGTGCGCCGGATCGCACAGCAGGCGGACACCGGGTTTTCGACGACAGTCATCTCCGCACGCTCAAATTCATCAAGCGGGCGCGCGAGCTGGGTTTTGCGCCGAAAGAGGTGCGGACACTTCTCGACCTGGGCGGTCCTGCCAAAGCATGCTGCGACGAAGTGCGCAAGATTGCAGTTCATCACCTCGAAGACGTGCGGCGCAAGATTGACGATCTCACTCGCCTGGAACGGCACCTGTCCGCTACCGTCGAGCAGTGTTCGGGCGGTCATGTGCCCGACTGCGCAGTCATAGACATGCTGGAGTCCGCTCGGCCCTAAACCCCACCCCTAGACCATGTATCCGATGTCAGACGCACCGGTTGGATAGGCGAACATTGTAGTCTTCAGATCGTGAGCGGTGAGCCCATGGCGAATCGCCAGTCCGAAAATATTAATGGCCTGGTCTGCGCCGGGTCCGACGAGATGCGCGCCTAGTATCCTCCCTGTCTCCTCCTCAACCAGTGTCTTGAAGCCGTAGACAGCTTCGGCGACCCGCCTGGCAGTAAACCAGTCAGAGGCGCGCTCGCACTTGAGACGAAATTTCAACCCCGCGTTATTCGCTTCGGCCTCGGTGAGACCAACCCGGGCGATAGGCGGAAGAGTGAAGGCAACGCTCGGCACCCCTTTGTAATCGGGTTTGCGGTGATTGCCGTCGACAAGATTGGCCGCGACGACTTTTGCATCATGGCTGGAAACCGGCGTGAGTGGGGGGCCGTTCGCGGCAGCATCACCGGCAGCATAGACGGCCGGATTGCTCACGCTTTGCAGAAACTCGTTGAGCTTCGGCTTTCCGTTTTCGACTGCGATACCGCCCTTTTCGAGATCGAGCCGCTCGATGGCGGGAGCTCGTCCAGCCGCGTGGACGACGAGATCGGCTTCGACCTCGATCGGTTCGCCCTCACCGCTCGCGTGGACCACATACGCTCCGCCCCGTTCCCGAATTGAGTCGACAGTCGTATCGGTGATCACGCAAACACCGATCCGGTCGAAAGCATCCATAAGCCAGTTCACCAGTTCGGGTTCGAACTGCGTCAACATGCGCGGTCCCCGCTGGAGGATCGTGACGTCGGCTCCTGCACGGGCGGCGATATGAGAAAACTCGGCAGCGATATATCCACCCCCGACCAGAACGATGCGCTTCGGCAGCGAAGGCAGTTCGAGAAAGCCCTCATTATCGATCAGGTGCTCTTCGCCCGGAATGTCTAACGGTATCGGTCTGGCTCCCGACGCGATCAGGATTTTGCGGTATTCGATTTCCTGGTCGCCTACGGAGAGCCGATCAGGACCCGTGAATTTTGCCGTTCCATGCAAGGTCACGATGCCCTCCTTTTCATACTGGCGCGCGTGCTTTTCAGGTACCGGATCGGTAAAGCTGCGCTTGAAGCGGATAAGGTCGGGCCAATCGATGCGCAGATCCCCCTTTACCCCGTGACGAGCCATTCGCTGTTTCGCGTCGATTGCTTCTGCGCCTGCTACCAGCATCTTCTTGGGATCGCAGCCGCGTAGCGCGCAGGTGCCGCCGAACGGCTTTTCGTCGACAACCGCGACTTTCCAACCCGCCTTCGCCACGCGCATGGCGCAAACCATGGCTGCTGTGCCCGTGCCGATAACAACCAAATCGAATTCCATATCCATTCTCCTGTATCTTCAACGAAGCTGGAGTGGCTACGGGTTCCGACGCACCTCAATCAGGGTAATCGTCCATTCGAACCTCGTGAATGGTACCGGAGCCAAGCGAAGGGTGGCCTTTCGGACTGATTCTGATCTCAATACCGCCCCGACCCGCTCAGATTAAAATCTCCTTTTTGCTATTGCGAGTTATTTGCACGCGCCTTAATGGCGCCGATCAGAAATGGAAGGAAAGTTCATGCATAGGCACCTCACCGGCGTTATTTCACTCGTTCTCGCAACGCCGGCACTGGCTCAAACCGCAACGCCAGAAATCGACGAAAGCGTACCGCATGCGAGCGAAGATGTGGCGATCATCGTCACTGCCGCTCGATCGCAACTACCGGCTAGCGCCCTTCCCCTTACCGTCGATGTTATCGATAGCGAGACACTTGACCGGCAGGTCCTGATTTCGGGCTCAACAATCGATGCAGTGTCCGCACTTCTTCCATCCTTTTCGCCCACGCGCGAAAAACTGAGCGGGGCAGGCGAAAGCCTGCGCGGTCGCTCGCCGCTCTACGCGATCAACGGCATCCCGCAGTCGACACCGGTTCGCGACGGTTCCCGCGATGGCTACACCATCGATCCCTTCTTCATTGATCGCGTCGAGGTCATCTACGGCTCCAACGCCTTACAGGGCATCGGCGCAACTGGCGGTGTGGTGAACCAGGTCACGATCGGCGCCCCGCGTGAAGATGGCGTGGCCGTTCAGGCCCTTGCACAAGTAACCGTGCCGGACGGCTTCGACGGCGAAGGGATTGGCGCCAAGACCGGCGCCCTTATCGGCTACCGGGCGGGCCGCTTCGATGCGAGCTTCGGAGCGACGCTGGAGCGCAGAGGCGCCTTTTTCGATGGGGCGGGCAACCGGATCGGAGTCGATGGCACCCAAGGCGAAATCCAGGACAGCGACAGCTGGTCGGTGTTCGGACGGCTGGGTTACGAGCTGGCAAGCGGTGCGCGGCTCGAGCTGGTCGCCAACCGCTATGAACTGCAAGGCAACGCGAACTATGTACTCGTTCCGGGGGACCGGCCGGCCGGGATTCCGGCAACCAGCGAAGGAGGCGTTACTCAAGGCGATCCACCATCGAACACATCTGAGCTGCTGTCCGCATCGCTCATCGATCCCGATCTTGCCGGAGGCACCTTCGTTCTCCAGGGATTTTACAGCCGAACCGACGATGTATTCGGTGGCGGGGTGTTCGGCGTGTTCCAGGATCCTGCCATCGATCCGACGGGCTCGCTGTTCGACCAGTCGGCCAATCGTTCGCGCAAGCTTGGCGGCAAGGTCAGTTACGAACGCGTCGTTCCCGGCATCGAAGACCTTGTCCTGACAACCGGCTTCGATGCGCTGTTCGATCGCACCGAACAATCGCTGGTCCAGACCGACCGGGTGTGGGTACCGCGCAGCGATTTTCGCAGTCTGGCACCCTTCGTCCAGGGTAACCTTGCGGTTGCAGACGGGCTCTTCCGTCTGGCAGGCGGGCTGCGCTACGAAAACGTGCAATTGTCGGTCGATGATTTCCAGACCCTGGCAAGTTACGGCCCTGTGCAGGTCGATGGCGGCGCACCCTCCTTCAAGGACCTGCTCTGGAACGCCGGGGTCATCGTCGAGCCGATCGACGGGCTGCGCGCCTATGGCAGTTATGCCGAAGGCTTCACCATCGCCGATGTCGGTCGGATCCTGCGCGGCATAACCCAGCCGGATGTCGATATCGACGATTTCCTCTCCCTCGAACCGGTTGTTTCGAACAATCGCGAACTGGGCCTCGAATGGGACCGAGGGCCCTTGAAAGCGTCGGCCAGCTACTTCTGGTCATCGAGCGATTTCGGGTCGCTGCTCGTCCTTCGCGGCGGCGTGTTCGAGGTGGAACGCCAGCCGATCGAGATCGAAGGGTTCGAAGCCAGTCTCGACTGGGAGACACCTGTGCCCGGCCTGTCGTTCAGCGGCGGCTATGCCAATCTGTCCGGTCGGACGGACGGCGACGGCGATGGCCGGATCGATGACGATCTCGACGGGGCGAACATTTCGCCCGACCGGGTCAATCTCGCCGCGGATTACACGACCGGACCGTTCAGCGCCCGCGCACAGGCCCGCTTCTACCTGGCGCGTGAGTTCGACGATATCGCGACGCAGACGGATTTCGAAGGCTACACCCTGCTCGATGCCTTCATCTCCTATCGGACCGACATCGGCGAATTCTCGCTCGCGGCGCAGAACCTCACCGATGCGTTCTACATAACCTACGACAGCGATACCGTGCGCGTCATGGACAACAGCCGCTTCTTCGCGGGGCGCGGCCGCACGTTCACGCTGGCATGGCGCGGCGAATTCTGATGAAGCTGCTCTCGTGGCTGCATCGCTGGACAGGCGGGATCACCGGGCTTCTGCTCGCCATTCTCGGCCTGTCCGGGACGGTGCTGCTATGGGAAGATAGCTGGATCCTGCTGCCCGGTGCGGAAGAGCCCGCGATCACCGATCCCGCAATGCTTGGCGAGACGGTCTCGGCTGCGCTGGAGGAAGGTCCGGGCCTCTCCCGGATTACGTTCGCCAGCGACGAAATCGGCCTTCATCAGGCCGTCTACGCGGATGGAAGCGGAGCCTATTTCGCGCAGGATGGCGCGCTCGTCGATCGCTGGACGAGCATCTGGGGTAGACCCGAGCTGTGGCTTTTCGACCTTCACCACTATTTGCTGGTCGGCGAGACAGGCAAGACCATCACCGGCATTCTTGGCCTGCTGCTCCTTGGTTTCAGCATCAGCGG
>JAHJWA010000159.1 GCA_018828205.1 Alphaproteobacteria bacterium | reverse complement strand
GCAATTACGGCATGTGCGGCCGCGCCTATGGCCCGCGCTTCCTCTTCACCTGGCCCAATGCGCGGATCAGCGTGATGGGCGGCGAACAGGCAGCCAGCGTGCTCGCCACCGTCCACCGCGATGCCGACAATTGGAGCGAGGAGGAGGCCGAGGCCTTCAAGGCGCCGATCCGGCAGAAATACGAGGACGAGGGCAATCCCTATTACGCCACCGCGCGGCTGTGGGACGACGGGGTGATCGACCCCGCGCAGACCCGCGATGTGCTCGGCCTCGCGCTCGCCGCCACGCTCGAGGCGCCGATCCCCGAGCGGCCGGCGTTCGGCGTGTTCCGGATGTGACGCCGCGCCCCACGCTGCTTTCGCGGCTCGTTCACCGCCTTCTCGTCGTGCTCTACCGGCGCCGCGGCTATCGTTTCGAAGGGGGCCATCCCGGAGTCGCGAAATGCGTCGTCACCGGCGCGCCGCACACCTCCAATTGGGATTTCGTATTCGTGCTCGGGGCGGTCGAGCAGCTGGGCCTCAAGCCCGCCTTCATCGGCAAGCACACGCTGTTCCAATGGCCGATGACGCGGTTCATGCGCGACATGGGCGGGATCGCGGTCGATCGCGGCAAGCGGGCCAAATTCGTCGATCAGGTCGCCGCGGCCTTCGCGGCGAGCGACGAACTGGCGCTGGTGATCGCGCCCGAGGGGTCGCGCGGGTCTGAAGGGCAGTGGAAATCGGGGTTCTACCACATCGCGCTGAGCGCCGGCGTGCCGATCGTCCCGGCGTGGGTCGATCAGGAGCGTCGCAGGGGCGGCATCGGCGAGCCGATCTGGCCCAGCGGCGATTATCGCGCGGATATGCTCAGGATCGCGGAATTCTACCGCTCCAAGCGCCCCGATTGCGCGCGGTTCGAACGGCTCGCGCAATCGCTCCGCGAGGACGATAAGCAGGGGGGAGGACTGTCATGATCATCATCGAGGCACTGCTCGCCAATGCGGCGATCCTGCTCGGGCTGGCGCTGATCCTGTGGGTGCTGGCGCCGCGGGCGGAGAATGCGTCCTTCGTCGACGCCTTCTGGGGCGGCGGGATCGCGCTGCTGGCGCTGCTGAGCTGGCTGCGGCTCGCCGAGCCCGGGCCGCTGGCGACGATGCTGATGGCGATGGCGGTGCTCTGGGGCCTCCGGCTGGCGCTGCAGCGGCTGCTGCGCTGGCGCCGCGAGGGCGCGGACCCGCACCATGCGCGGCTGCTGGCCCAGGATCGCGCCCAGGACCGGGCCCCGGGCCGCTTCGCGCTGGCCGCGCTGGTCAAGGTGTTCCTGCTCCAGGCGGTGCTGATGTTCATGGTCTCGAGCCCGGCGCAATACGGCATACTCGAGGCGAGCTGGGACCAGCCGGTGAGCGGGTTGGCGCTGGCCGGGCTGGCGCTATTCGTGGCCGGGATCGGATGCGAATGGTTCGGCGAGCGGCGCCGCGGCACCGCGACGCGCCTCGAATTCATCGGCACCGCCTGCGTCTGGTGGGGGATCTGGATCGCCGCGGCATCGGCGGGCTGGTGGGTCGCGGTCTGGACCCTGATCGGGCCGATCCTCGTCACCGTCCTGCGCTCGCGCGCGCGTCGCTGAGCCGGCGCAGGTTTGCCGCCGCATTGCCTTTAAACCTTCGCCTGCTTGGGCTAAATGGCGGGAGCGACCAAGGAGGCGCGCAAGAGTGACCAGGGAAGACAGGACCCGCGAGCGCGCGCGGCTGGCGCGGCTGGCGATCGAGCTGACCGCCAAGCGCGGCGCCGAGATCACCCCCGAGGTGCTCGCGGTCGAGGCCGGCCTGTCGCGCGCGCGGATCGACGCGCTGTTCCCGCAGGACAGCGATCTGTTCGACGCCACCGCCGAATGCTGGTTCGCGCCGCATGTCGCGATGATGGAAGAGGTGGTCGCGAGCGATCTGCCGGTGATCCGCAAATTCTACGAATTCTTCGCGCGCCGCTTTCTTCACAACCGCGCCGAATACCGCCGCGATCCCGAAGCCTTCGCGCTGCTGTGCGAGCTGGGCTCGCGCCGTTTCGAACGGGTGCGCTCCTATATCGATCTGGCCGATCACTATCTGTGCGAGCTGATCGCGCAGGCGCAGGCCGATGGCTATTTCGAGGGTCTCGAGATCGATCCGGCGCTGTCGCTGATCAACCAGATGGTGGTCGCCTACACCCAGCCCGAAGTGCTGATGATGCTCGACGAGCGGCTGAGCGAAGAGAAGCTCGCGGTGATCGTCGAGACCATGTTCGCGGGGCTTTCGGGCAAGGACCGCGGCGCGCGCGGTCTCGCGGGCCTGCGCGCCGCCTGAGCCACGCATCATCTGGGAACGCGCCCCTGAGGAACGCAGCGGCGCGAACCGGGTTTATCCCCGAAGGTCCGGAACGCCGCAGCCGCGGCACGGGCCATGGGGAGACTTCCGATGCAGGCCGACCAGACCACCACCTTCCTGATCATCGTCGCGGCGGCGGTGATCATCCTGGCGCTGATCTGGTTCCTGCTGCGCCGCCGCGCGACCGCCAGGCTGCGCGAGCGCTATGGCGAGGAATACGACCGCACGGTCGAGCGCGTCGGCGGGCGCGGCAAGGCGGAGCGCAATCTCGCGGAGCGCGAGCAGCGCGTCTCGCAATTCCGCATCCGCCCGCTCGCTGCCGAGGAACGCGACCGGTTCAGCGGCGAATGGCAGGAAGCCAAGACGCTGTTCGTCGACAGCCCGCAGGAAGCGGTGCTGCGCGCCGACCGCTTGCTGGGCACGATGATGGAGCAGCGCGGCTTCCCGGTGGAGGATTTCGACCGGCGCTATGAGGATCTGACGGTCCACCATGGCGAGGTGGCCAGCCACTATCGCGAGGGACGCGGGATCGCGGACAAGGGCAGCACCGCCACCACCGAGGAAATGCGCCGCGCGCTCAACCATTACGAGAAGCTGTTCGTCGAGCTGGTCCGCGACGCCGAAGAACCCGTCGCATCGGGGCAGGAATCGTCCAGCGCCGACGGTGCCATCGGTAGGGGTCCCATCGGTACCGGCGAAGTCGATACCAGCGTCACCTATGACGGTGCGGATCGGTCGATCAGGCCGAGCTGACGCTCAGCGGTGGGGGCCGCCGTCCTCGGCCAGCGCGAATTTGAGCGCGGCGCCCACCATCGCTGCCGAGATCGCGATGATCACGATCGCCCATAGCCAGTAGGGAAGCCACAGCGCTTGCTCGAGCGCGCCGGTGTCCGACAGCATCGGCCGCCCGCCGATCATGCCGCTGTAGGAAAACAGGTAGTGCCAGTCGCGCAGCATGCTGAGCGCGCCCAGCACCCCGAGGAATTGCACCGAAAAGCGAACCAGCCCGCCGCGTGCCCTGAGCGCGATTGCGACCAGCGCGGCGGCGATCAGCGGGAGCACCACAAAGCCCACCATGCTGCGCACCCAGATCAGCGTCGAGAGCAGGATGATCGCCGCCAGCGCATAGAGCGCGGGCCGCCACCATTCGTGACGGCGGGTCGCGGCGATCAGCGCGGCGCCGATCACGCTCGGACCCAGCGGTCCGCCCAGGCTCACGAAGGCGGCGGCCAGAGCGCCCGGGTCGGCGGGGGAATAGCTTTCGGCATAGCCCGAGCCGTCGGCGAGCAGCACCAGCCGCTCGAATTCCCACCCCAGCGCCAGCGCGGCGAGCCCGTGGCCCATCTCGTGGAACCAGGTGGTCAGGATGGTGAAGGGATAGAGCAGGTAATTGCCCAGCGGCAGCTGCGGCAGGAAGATCACCAGCGCGCCCGCGATGATGAGCTGACCGACCTGTTGCTGCTGCGTCGTCCGGTGACGGTGCGGAGGGAAGGATGGCGGTTGCCAGTTCACGGCGCGGTCCCGGGCGCGGTTTCCGGCGCGGTTTCGGGCGCATCCCCGGCGGCGTCTTCGCGCTGTTCGCTCAGGATCGACCAGCCCGCGAGGAACATCCCCGCCGCGAGCGGGCCGAGCACGATGCCCGACAGCCCGATCAGCGCGAGCCCGCCCAGCGTGGTCACCAGGATCATCCAGTCGGGAATGCCGGTGTCGCGGCCGACCAGGATCGGGCGCAGGATATTGTCCGCCAGCCCGATCACCGCGACGCCCGAGGCGATCACCACCACGCCCTCCCAGACCGCCCCGGTGGCGAGCAGGTAGATCGATACCGGCACCCAGATCAGCGCCGGTCCCACCGCGGGGAGCAGCGAGGCGATCGCCATCAGCAGCCCCAGCAGCAGCACCGAAGGCACGCCGACGATCCAGAAGGTGATCGCGCCCAGCGCCCCCTGGACCAGCCCGACCACGCCCGAGCCCTTGATGGTGGCGCGCACGATGGTGAGGAAGCGTTCGGCCAGCCGTTCGGCGATGCTGCGTTCCATCGGCAGCGCGCGAACCACCGCATGGCCGATCGCGCTGCCGTCGCGCAGGAAGAAATAGCCGACATAGAGACCGACGCCGAGCGCCAGCACGAAGCCCGCGACTCCGCCGCCGATCGCCAGCGCCTGCGCCGCGATCAGCCCGGCCGATTGTTCGGCGAAATCCTGGATCCGCTCCTGCGCCGCGACCAGATCGCCCCAGCCCGATTGGGCGAGTTCGGCCTGCACCCTGGTGGGCAGCGCTCCCATGATCTGCGCGAACCAGCCCGCGACATCGATGCGGCCCTCCTGGAAGGCGACCACCACCTCGATCGCCTGGGTGACGATCGCGCTGCCGATCAGCACCGCCGGCAGGACCACCACGAAGGTGATCACCAGCAAGGTGGCGACCGCGGCCTGGTTCTCGCGCCCGGGGCGCCAGTCGAGGAAGCGGCGATAGAGCGGCTGGAAGATGATCGCCGCCAGCGCCGCCCACAGGATCGGCGCGGCGAAGGGCAGCACGATCACCAGGAAGGCGAGCGTCGCCAGCGCCAGGAACAGCAGGAAGCCGCCGCGCTCGATGCGGTTTTCCGCGCTCGAAGCCTCGCGCGCGTCACCGCCGAGCGAATCGGCCGTCTCGTGCCTGCGCAGCGGTTTTCCCCCGGCCTCGCTCATCCGCGGTCAGACATCGAGATTGGCGACGTTGAGCGCATTGTCCTGGATGAACTCGCGGCGCGGCTCGACGATATCGCCCATCAGCCGGGTGAAGATCTCGTCGGTCACATCGGCATCCTCGACCTTGACCTGGAGCAGCGCGCGGTTGTCGGGATCGAGCGTGGTCTCCCACAATTGCTCGGCGTTCATCTCGCCCAGACCCTTGTAGCGCTGCACCTTCTGGCCCTTGCGCCCCGCGGCCATGACCGCGTCGAGCAGCTGCGAGGGCAGGGTGATCGCGGTGTCGTCGGCGATCGCCGGGGCGTCGGAATCGGTCTCGTCGGCGCTGTCGGGATCGACCGGTTCGGGTTCGTCCTCGCTGCCCTTCACCAGATGAACCGGATGTTCGTAGACCTCGGCGTGCTCGCCCGCGACGCGGTGGAGCTTGCGCGCCTCGGCGCTGGTGAGGAAGGCCGCCTCGATCTCGTGGACGTCGGTGACCCCGCGCCACAGCCGGCGGAAACGAACCAGGCCGTCCTCGCCGATATCGGCGCTCCAGCGCGCCTCGGTGTCGCCCATCTGGAGATGCGCCGCGGCCTTGGTCAGCGCCTCGCTGCGGTCGGTCAGCTCGGGGTCGAGCGCGCCCGCCAGCGCCATCGCCTCGATCAGCGCGTAATTGTATTTGCGCGGCACGAAGCCGAACAGATTGCGCAGCCGCAGCGCGTGCTCGACCAGCCCGGCCAGCTCGGCGCCGCCGCGCGTCCCGCCGGCGGTCTCGAGCAGGCGGCCGTGCAGCCCGGTCTGGACCAGGAAGCGGTCGTAGGCGGGCTGGTCCTTGAGATAGACCTCCGACTTGCCCTTCTGGATCTTGTAGAGCGGCGGCTGGGCGATGAAGAGATGCCCGGCGCGGATGATCTCGGGCATCTGGCGGTGGAAGAAGGTCAGCAGCAGCGTGCGGATATGCGCGCCGTCGACATCGGCGTCGGTCATGATGACGATCTTGTGGTAGCGCAGCTTGTCGAGCGTGAATTCGTCGCGCAGGCCGGTGCCCATCGCCTGGATCAGCGTGCCGACCTCCTTCGACGAGATGATCCGGTCGAAGCGCGCGCGCTCGACATTGAGAATCTTGCCCTTGAGCGGCAGGATCGCCTGCGTGCGGCGATCGCGGCCCTGCTTGGCCGAGCCGCCGGCCGAATCGCCCTCGACCAGGAACAGCTCGCAGTTCTCCGGATTGCGGTCCTGGCAATCGGCCAGCTTGCCTGGCAGGCTGGCGACGCTCATCGCGCCCTTGCGGCTCATCTCGCGCGCGCGCCGCGCGGCCTCGCGCGCGGCGGCGGCGTCGATCACCTTCTGGATGATCGATTTGGCGTCGGCGGGGTTTTCCTCGAGCCATTCGCTCATCTTCTCGCCCATCAGCGCCTCGAGCGGCTGGCGGACT
>JAHJWA010000158.1 GCA_018828205.1 Alphaproteobacteria bacterium | reverse complement strand
CGGCTCATGCGCGGCAAGACGAACAAGCTCCGGTTCGGAGGATCAGCGTGTTGGCAGCGACTCTAGATCAAACTCCAAACTGTAACGCGCCTCGACCGTGATCTCGCCTGGCTCGATCGGCGTGCGCGCGATCCGCGAGCCGGTCACCACGATAGCGCCGTTCCCCTTGCTCATCTGGACCTGGCTGTCCGACACCAGCAGCACTCTGGCAACTCTCATCCCCAGAGCGCTCGCAGTCGCATCCGCCTGGGCGCGCGCCTCGCGCAGCGCTTCCGCCTCGGCCCTGCGAGTCAGGCGTTCGACATTCTCTTCGGCGACCGCGAACTCGGGCCCGCTGATCGAATTGGCCCCGGCGTCGAACAGCGCGCTGACCAGATCGCCGGCGCTGGCCAGATCGCGGCTTTCCACCGTCACCGCGCCGCTCGCGCGAAAACCGAGGATGCGATCGACCGTAGCGTTTCGGGTGTCGGCAAATTGCGGGTCGACCGACAGGCCGGAGGTCTGGATCTGTTCGGGCGGGATGCCCGCGTCGCGCAAGACCGCGATCACCGGAGCGAGCTTGCGATTGTTGGCATCGAGCGCGGCGGCCGCGCTCTCGCCGGTGGTGACCACCCCCACGGTGATCGTCATCACCTCGGGCGCGGCGGCGATCCGGCCCACGCCCTGGACCCGCAGGATTGTCTCCTCCGCGGCAACCACAGGACGCGCCATCTCGGTTTGCGCCGCCAGCGGCGCCGCCATTCCCAGCGCGAGCGCACCAAGACCCAGCCATCTCGCTTGTGTCACAAGCATTCCCCCTTTCGAATTGTTACCCCATTCCCTTGGTCTTCGTCTTGCCCGCCTGGGCATGCGACACCATGAAATCGATGATCTGCCCGGCGATGTCCTTTTCGGTCGCCTTCTCGATGCCTTCCAGGCCGGGCGAGGAATTGACCTCCATGATCACCGGGCCGTGGTTCGAGCGCAGCATGTCGACGCCGCAGACGTTGAGCCCCATCCGCCGCGCCGCGCTGACCGCGGTCGAGCGTTCGGCGGGGGTGATCTTGACCAGCTGCGCGCTGCCGCCGCGGTGGAGATTGCTGCGGAAATCCTCGGGCGCGCCGGTGCGTTTCATCGAGGCGACCACCTTGCCGCCGACCACCAGCGCGCGGATGTCGGTGCCGCCGGCTTCCTTGATGAATTCCTGCACCAGGATATTCACATTGGCGCCGCGGAAGGCCTCGATCACCGATTTGGCCGAGGACATCGTCTCGGCCAGCACGACGCCGATGCCCTGCGTCCCCTCGAGCAGCTTGATCACCACCGGCGGCCCCTTGACCGCGCGGATGATTTCCTCGGCCTGCTTGGGATCGTTGGCATAGGCGGTGAGCGGCAGGCCCAGGCCGTGCTTGGCGAGGATCTGCATGCTGCGCAGCTTGTCGCGGCTGCGGCCGATGGCCACGCTCTCGTTGAGCGACCAGGTGCCGCGCATCTCGAACTGGCGCAGGATCGAGAGACCATATTGCGTGATCGAGGCGCCGATCCGCGGGATGACCGCGTCGTAGATCCCCGCCGGCTCGCCATTGTAGAACACTTCGGGGCGGTGGCTGGCGATATGCACCGTGCAGCGCAGCGTGTTGAGAATGTCGAGCTGGTGCCCGCGTTCCTCCGCCGCTTCCTTGAGACGCCGGTGCGAATAGAGGTTCGCATTGCGCGCGAGCATGGCAATCTTCATCTGCGGATACTCACGGTTTGTGGCCCTCGACGATGTCGCGGCCATGGGTCTGAAGCCAGGAATAGCCCGAATCGACGAGGAAATGGCGGCGTAGGGCCGAGCGTCCGATCAGCATAGGGAATTTCATGTCCGACCGGTCGGCGAGGCTGATCTCGGCGCGGAATTCGACATTGCCGATCCGGATCGGGGTCTTGATGATCATGCGCCGCTGGGTCTCGCCGTTGGAACTGGTGATCCCGCGCCAGTCGACATGCACCGCCTCGCAGACCTGCCGGACATGCTGCTGCGCGTAATCGACCGCGAAACGAACATAGGCCTCGCCGTCGCGTTCGAAGCGCTCGATGATCGTGCCGTGAAGCGAGGAGGTGCGCGCGCCGGTGTCGATCTTGGCGGGGATTGCGGCCAGGCCGAGTTCGGGCAGCGCGACGAGTTCGCGCCAGCCGACCACCGGGAGAGGCTTGCGCGATTTGGCTCCGACGGGATCGCTCACGGCAGGACCGCGAGCCCGTCGCCGCCGTCGCCGGCTGTCAGCCGCCGCAGCACGCGCCCGCTGGCATAATCGACCTCGGCGATGGTGTCCTCGCCGGTCTCGGCGACATAGATCCGCTTCCCGTCCTGCGACCAGATCACGGTGACCTGCATCCGCTCCTGCGCGCCCTCCGGACCGCTCACCGCGATCGAGCGGATCGGTTGGGCGCTTTCCAGATCGATCACCGTCAGCCCGCCATCGGCGAGGTCGGAGGTGACCGCGACATCGCCCTGCGGCCGGATCGCGAGCCGCAGCGGGAAGGCGCCGGTGGCGAGCTCGCTGCGGATTTCCAGGTTCATCGGATCGAGCGCAAAGGCCTTGTCCGAGCCGCGCGCGCTGACCCACAGCGTCTCGCCGTCGGGGGCGAGCGCAATCCCTTCGGGCTCCACCCCGACCTCGACCGAGTGCGGAGCGCGGCGGGTGAGCAGATCGACCAGCGTGACGGTCCCGGAACCCATGTCCACGGTCCAGGCGTGGCGCGCATCGGGGGAGATGGCGAGCATGTGGCTG
>JAHJWA010000017.1 GCA_018828205.1 Alphaproteobacteria bacterium | reverse complement strand
GGCCTATGCGCAGGAGATCGCCGACAAGCGCGGCCGCGGCGAACCGACGGTCCCTACCAGGCTCGAGCGCGAATTGGCGACCAACCCCTTCCTGCGCGCAGACGAGCCGGCGCTGCAGGCGCGATGGGGCGGTGAAAACGCGGCGGAGACCTTCGCCGCACTGCGCGCGGGCAAAGACGATTTCTAGGCCTCGCTTGGCGTGGAAAGCGGCGTCGTGAAGGCGCTGCTGGTGAATGGGCTGAGCCGCGATCTTTCGGGGCTGGCGCTGGCCGACATCCCGCAGCTCGAGCGAGCCGAGGGCGAGGCGCTGGTGCAAGTGCGCGCCGCCTCGCTCAACTATCCCGACCTGCTGATGACCCGCGGGGCGTATCAGTTCAAACCGGCACTCCCCTTCGTCGCCGGGCTGGAGATGGCCGGCGAGATTGTCGATGCCGACCCGATAAGCGGCTTCGCTCCCGGCGATCGGGTGATGGGCGGCGCCAAGACCGGGGCAATGGCCGAATACGTCGCCCTGCCCATATCTTCGCTGCGACGGGTCCCCGAGGGGTTATCCTACGCGCAGGCCGCCGCGATGGGTGCGGCCTATCACACCGCCTATGTCGCGCTGGTCGAGCTGGGTCAGTTGGAGCCCGGGCAGACCGTGCTGGTCCATGGCGCAAGCGGGGGGGTCGGCCTGGCGGCCTGCGATCTCGCCCGCGCGCTCGGCGCCAGGGTGATCGCCGCAACCCATCGCGCCGACAAGCGCGAGGCGCTGGCCGCGGCCGCACGGCCCGAGGCGCTGATCCTCAACAGCGGGAGGTTCCGCGAGAAGGTTGCCGAGCTCACCGGGGGGCGCCTTTGCGATCTGGTCTTCGACCCTGTCGGCGGCGATGTCTTCGACGAGAGCACCCGCTGCGTCGCCTTCGGCGGCAAACTGCTGGTGGTGGGCTTCGTCGCCGGGCGCATCCCCGAGATCGCGGTCAACATCCCGCTGATCAAGGGGTTCTCGGTGGTGGGGGTGCGCGCGGGCGAATACGCGCGGCGCTTCCCCGAGCGCGGCCAGCGAATCGCCGAAGCGATCGACAGACTGGCCAGCGAGGGTGCGATAACCCCGCATATCGACAGGATCCTGCCCCTCGCCGCCTGGCGGGAAGCCTTTCAGGCGATGGAGCGGGGCGAGATCATCGGCAAGATCGTGCTCGAACCGTAAAGGGCTCAGAGCCCCGAGATAATCTCATTGGCGAGCTCGCGATCCTCGGCGGCGCCGTGCTTCTCGGCGATCAGCTTGCGGCTCGCCGCGGTCGCCGCCCGGGCGGCACGGTTGCGGACGTCCTTGATCGCGTCGCGCTCGGCGGCGGCGATCTTGTCTTCGGCCATGCGCTGACGGCGAGCGATCATCTCGGCGCTGTCTTCCTCGGCACGCAGCAGGACCGCATCGGCTTCGGTGCGCGCATTGGCCAGCATCGCTTCGGCGTCCTTCTGGGCGTCGGCGATCTTGGCGGCGTATTCGTCGCGCAGGGCTTCGGCCTCGGCACGCAATTTCTTGGCTTCGTCGAGCTGGTTGCGGATCGCGGCGATCCGGCTGTCGAGCCCGCCACCGATGGTCTTGTGCGCCTTGGCGCCGAAGAAGGCGATCAGCAACAGCACCAGCATGGCGATCGACACCCACTGATAGGGCGCCAGCCCCATCAGCGTGGGTTCGACATGCTTGGCCGCACCCGCATCGACCTCGGTATAGGCCTCGCCGGGTTCGGCGGTGAAAATTTCCGGAGCATTAGCCATGAGCGAGCGATTCCTTCACGGCCTGGGTCGCGACCGGCCGGCTTACCTCGACCCCGGCCAGGCGACGGACGATATCCTGCGCGGCATCGCTGGCGACTGCCTCGACCTCAGCCATGGCTTCGGTCCGCGCCGCGTCGATCCGCTCCTCGGCGTCCGCCAATTGTGTGTCGAGACGTTCCTGAGCCTCTGCGAGCTTGAGGCCCGATTGAGCCGCCGCGTCGGCCTTCGCCTTGGCGATGAGCTCGTGAGCCGCAGCCCGATTGGCGTTCTCACGCTCCCGCCACGCTTCTTCTTCGGCATCGGCGCGGTCGCGCGCGCTCTGGGCGGCAGCCAGATCGTCGGAGATCTGCTTGTCGCGCAGGGACACGGTTTCCATCACCCGCGGCACCATGCCACGACCGACGACGAAAAAGGTAAAGCCGAAGAACACCAACAGCCAGAACAGCTGGCTGGAGAAGGTTTCGGCAACTTGGGCTATCTGGGGCATGAGGCGTGCTCTTGCAGCGGAGGCGGGCCGGAGACATCCCCGGCCCGCGCCCGATTACTCGTGTCTTAGGCGACGAAGATCAGGATCATCGCAACGACGAAGGCCAGCAGGCCAAGCAGTTCGGCTGCGGCGAAACCGATGAACAGGCGACCCTGCTGACCGTCGGCGGCACCCGGATTGCGCAGCGCGCCTTCGAGATACTTGGCGAACACGTTACCAACGCCGAGCGAAGCGAGACCGGCTCCGATCGCGGCAAGGCCGGCACCGAGCAGTTTTGCTGCTTCCATTTCCATGAGATATTCCTTTCGTGTGAATGCGTAGGTGGGTCTTGAGGCTTAGTGAAGGTTCTCGGCGTCGTTGATGTACAGGGCCGTCAACAGCGCGAAGACATAGGCCTGAATGCCGGCGACGAGCAATTCCAGCGCGCAGATGCCGATCATCAGGATGAAACTGGGAAGACCGACCAGCAGGCCGAAACCGAAGCCGGAATTGCCGCCGCCAATGACGAAGCTGGACAGCACTTCGAGCAGGATGTGCCCGGCCATCATCGCGACGAACAGTCGCAGCGCGAGGCTGAAGGGGCGCACCATGAAGGAGATGAACTCGATCGGCGCGATGAACGGGATCATCGGCCAGGGCGTGCCGTGCGGAACGAACAGGCCCAGGAACTTGAACCCGTGCTTCCAGAAACCGACGCCCAGCACGATCGAGAAGGAGATCACCGCCAGGATACCGGTCACGGTGAAATGGCTGGTGAAGGTGAAGGGGTGCACGCCCACCAGGCCCAGCGGCATCAGGCCGAGGAGATTGGCGAAGAGGATGAACATGAACAGGCTGAAGACATAGGGCACATATTTGCGCCCGGCCTTGCCGATGTTGGCCTCCAGCATGTCGTCGATGAAGCCGGTGAAGCTTTCCACCATCATCTGCCAGCGCCCGGGCACGAGCTCGCGCTTCATGCCCAGCGCCACGAACGCGAACAGCAGCACGGTGGTGATCAACATCCACAGCGCGCTATTGGTGAAAGCTATGTTGTAGCCCGCAACTTCCCAGCCCGCCGTGCCGCCAAGCGGCTCGATCGTGAACTGGCGCATCGGGTCGACCTTGGCTTCTGCTGCCACGAGAAGAAAAATCCCTAACCTTGTGGTCCCGAATTCGGCGTGTTCCCGTTACGGGTTCACTCGTCCGAACTCTGGTTCGCGGAACGGATGACGTTTCTGAAGGCCACGACTATCCCGAGGAACAGTCCGGTCAACAGACCCCATGGCAAGGTGCCCGCAAGCCAGTCGAACAACCAGCCGAGCACCAGGCCACCGAGAATCCCGCCGAGCAAATCGGCCAGAACGCGGTTGCCGCTGCGATAACTCGCATCGGCACCCGATGTCCGCGGCTTGTTGCGCTGCTCTTCCCGCTCGCGTGCGGCTTTCAGCCGCGCCTCGAGCGCGTCGATCCGCGCATCTTCGCCGATGGGTTCTCCTGCGGGCTTCTCGTCGCTCATGCCAGCCTCCGTTTCATGGGAATGCGCAGCACGGGCAAAGCCGCCCGCCGAGGGCGCCGACCCCTTAGGCGGGGGCTAGAAACGAGTCAACACGCGGCGGGTCCACAAGCGGCGGCGATTGCCCGGGAATTTGCCGCGAATTGCTAGCCCGTTGCTCAGGGACAGCGCGGATCGCGCTGCGGTGCGCCGGCGCCGCGGGTCTGCCAGCTACCGTCGGGCGCCTGGTATTTTTCGCCCGGCACGGTCTTCATGATCGCCTGGCATCCGGCGGCGAAGGCGTATTCTTCCAGCGTCGCATTGGCGGCCTGCGCCTTGTCGGAATAGACCGCGCGGCGCTTGATATTGATGCTGTTGACGATCCGGCGCAGGGACTCGGTTTCCCCTGCAACGATGCCGAGGTAACCATCCATTTTCTCGCCGATCTGGCCGGCAGAGCGGGCATTCTCATAGGCTGGATCGCGCTGCGCGAAGGCCGGCCCGGCGATACCGCCCACCGCGAGTGCCGCAGCAGCGAGGCCGAGGGCCGTTTTGGTCAGTGTGTTCATCATGTCACCCATATGTCGCTGTCAGAAGATATCCGCGTTCTCGTCGATCGTGTTGCCCGCATCCGCGGCGAGCCGGTAGATCACTTCCTGGCGGATGTTCACGTTGAGCTCGATCACGATCGCTTCCTCGGGCGCGTTCACCGTGACGCATCCTGCCAGCGCGAGCGAAGCCAGGATCGGCAACGCCACCCTGTTTCCGCCCGCCTTGAGGCCACGCGCCTTGCCGATCCCCTGCATGGTGCCGGGTGTCGCAAGCCGCGCGCGGCCCGTCAATTGCTGCCCTGTCATAGCGCTCACTCGCTTTCCTCATCCTGAATGGTGGGTTGATCCGGATCGGTCACATCGGCCGGACTTGCAAAGGGATCGTCCGGGTCGACTTCCGGTCCCGCCTCCTCGCCGGTGATTTCGCGCCGCAGCAGTCTGGTCCCGTCATCCGACACGAGCCCCAGCCCGCGCGGATCGCGAACCGCGGCGGGATCGTAGAGCGATTTCATCGAATTGATCAGCTGGTAGAATTGCGCGCGGATGTTGATCCGAAACTGTAGCGGCAGCCGGGCAAGCCGCCGGGTGATGAAATTGGTGCTCGTGCCCTCGCCCTGACTGATACCTTCGAACCGCACCCTTGTGACGATTTCGCCCGTCAACGGGCCGTCCATCAGCAAATGCATCTGCGCATAATCGAGACTGCGCAGCGCATCGAAGGCGAAATTGGCAATCGGCGAGAGGTCCTCGTAGGTCAGCTCGCCGACATAGGAAATATTGCCGCCGGGCGGGCGCGAGACCAGCGCACCCGCATCGATCCGGCCATTGCCCGAAGCGTCGAAGACGATCGGGATCGTCCCGTCGAAAATTCCGGTGGCGTTGAGATTGCCGACATCCATCTGCTCGACGAACACGCCGGCATCGAGCCCGACCATGTCGAAGACATAGCGCCGCTCCTCCTCGATGCCGAAGTTGAGATCGACCTCGCGCAGGATCAGCTCGCCGCCCATGAAGGGCCAGCGCGCTCCCGCCACCGAGAGCATGGTCCAGTCGCGCAGCTCGAATTCCAGCGTCCCGTCGGTCACCTCGACCCCCGGATTGACCGAACCGATGCTCAGCCGCTGGTTGGGGGCGGTGGTCAGGCTGAGCAGATCGGTAAACACGATCGTTCCGCTGGCCCCTCGCACCGGCCCGAAGGCGGCCGCGAAATCGAAATCGTCGGTGGTAAATGTCCCCGAACTGGTGACGCCGCTCTCGCCCCAGACGACCCTTCCGTTGCCGGTGACGAGACCGTCGGCATTGGCGATGACGCCGAGCGCCAGCCGCGAGAGATCGTCGGGCTGGAGCTGTTCGTCGAACTCCAGCCCGGCCACCTTCAGATCGGCGTTGCCCCGGCCCGTCGAAAGATCGTGGCGGATATCGGCGGTGGTCACGACGCGGTCGCTGGCAGGATGGCGCAGTGCGGCGAATGCGGTGATGATGTTGTCGACCAGCGACAGTCTTGCATCGCGCGCTTCGAGCGGTTCGAACCGGTCGGGCTCATCGCGGTCGAGCAGGCGAAAGCTGCCTTCGGTCAAATCCAGCCGGCCACCGGCATAGCTCCACGTGCCGCTGGTGCCGCGAATATCGAGCGGAACCGCCTCGAGCGTGACGTCGGCATCGGCAAAACTGCCCGCAATCGCCTCGCCGAAACGCGCGTCGAGCCGGTCGATGGCGAAACGGCTCGCCGTCGCGACTGGCCCGAGCACGACCTCGATGGCGCGGGCGTTCATAATTCCGGGATAGGCAAAGCCGATCGCGCCGGTGGTTAGGCGGATCGGGGTTCCGCCCAGCATCCCCGCGACATCGAGCCCGGGGGCCCCTGCCGCGATCCGCAGGCCCTGCCTACCGTTCTCGACGATGGCGCGCCCCCGCGGCGGGCACAGAGTCAGCGAATCGCCGTCCAGCCGGAGGTCGGCGAATTGCAATTGCGCGAAGCGGATGTCGGTGCATTCGCGCCACAGGGCCAGCGTGCCGCCGGGCGCCCAGCGGCCCGAAAGCGGCAATTGCAGCTCGCGCGTCGACCCGCCGGGCAGGGCCCCGCTCACCACCGCCTCGCCCGAAAAGCTGACGGCGCCGTCGGCCCCTTGCGCGAGCGCGAGCCGGGGCACGGCTATCGCCGACCCGCCCGCCTCGTAGCGCGCCATCGCCAGGCGAAATTCCAGTTCGCGACCGGCGGCGCTCTCCATTCGGCCCGTCACGCTCGGCAAGCCAGAACCGCTCATGGCGAAATTGCCGGCCAAGCGCGGCGCTTCGCTCGCCGTCCGGCTGGCTTCGAGCTGCGACAGCGAGACCAGCCGTCGTCCGCTTCCCCCGCGCAACTGCCCCTGCGACATGAAGAGCGTCATGCCATCGCCCCGCTTGCGCGCGGTCACATCCGCGGTGAAGGCGCTGCCGCGCGCTTCGCTGCGCAGAGCCGCGGCGATCCGGCGAACGATCGGTTCGACCAGCGTGTCCGCCCCGGTCTCCGCCAGCCCCGCCAGCGCCGCTTCCGTCTGTGCGCCCGGCCGCAGGCCATTGGCCTCGATATCGCCTTGCCAGGAAGCGTTCTCGAAGCCGGAATCGGCGCGGGCCGTCCCGTCCAGCGTCAGCAAGGCCCCGGAGACTTGCGGGGTGCTAATCCCCCGCAGCGCCAGGCTGTGGTTCGAGGCGAAAATGCCGTCGCGCCAGCTGGCGCGGATCGTGCCGTCGAGCCCGTTCGCCGCAACCGCCGCGACGCCGAGCCGGTTCGACCGGACAGACGCGCGGCCGCTGAAATCCTCGAGCTCCGGGTCGGCCTTGGCGCGGACGCGCGCAGCGAATTGCGCCATCGTAACCCCGCGGCAATCGACCGACGTCAACCGCACCGGTCCGGCGAAGCTGGGTTCTCCGCCCCTGGTGGACAGACTGCCATAGACGCTCGCTCCGCGTAGCGCGCAGTCGGGGAGATCGAGCGTCGGGGCGCTGGCCGCCAGCACGCCCTCGAACCCGTCGTCGATCTTGCCCTCGCCCTCGAGCTTGAAGCCGATCGGCCCAAAGGCGGTTTCGAACAGTCCGCGCCCGTCGCGCACCGCGATGTCGAGTTCGGGCAGCCCCGGCTCGCCATCGGTCTCGGCAAAGATCAGCGCGTCGAGCGTTCCGAAACTGGGCGTGCCGCCCCGCAGCATGCCGAAAAGCCGCGGTCGGACGAGGGTGATCCGCTCGATCGTCGGCGTGCCCAGGCGATGCTGCAGGCGCAGTTCGACGCGCTCGGCGGTGAAGTCGGGCCGGGCGGGATCGCCCAGCACCACGTCGGTCAGGATCTGGCTTTGCGGACCGATATGCGCGATCTCGTAGCTGGCCGGGATGTCATATAGGGCGAGCTGATCGTCGATGACATCGCCCGCGATCCGCTCGCGAACCAGCCACAGCGCGAAGATCGCAAGCGCTATCGCCCCGACCAGGCCGAGCGAACCGATCCAGCGTTTCTTGCGCCACCGCGACCGGTATTCGCGAGGCTCTTCCACCTCTGCGGTCGCTTGGGTTTCGACCCCGTCCATTCGCCTGCCCTTGCGCGCATGGCCGGTGAAAGGCAATGCAGCGTCGATCAACGTCGAGCGGAGCAGAAGGTTGCCGCACCAGGCGGACAACAAAACGGCCCATCCCGGCAGCGGCCATCGTGCGCGGCTGCGCGAGCGCTTGCTTGCCGGCGGTCCCGAAGCGCTCGCCGATTACGAACTGCTCGAATTCCTGTTGTTCGCCGCGGTGCGACAGGGCGATACCAAGCCGGTCGCGAAGGCGCTGATTGCGCATTTCGGCTCGCTCTCGGCGGTGCTGAGCGCCGAACCGGGCGCGCTCAAGCAGGTCAAGGGCGTAGGGGATGCGGGAGCGGCGGCGCTGTGGAGCGTGTCCCTGGCGGCGCGGCGAATGGCGCGGGGCCGCGTGCAGAACGCGCCCGTGCTGGGCAGCTGGCAGGCGCTGCTCGACTATCTCGCGCTCGACATGGCGCATCTCAGGCACGAGCGGGTGCGGGTGCTGTTTCTCAATTCGCAGAACCGGCTCGTGCTCGACCATCTGGCGAGCGAGGGATCGGTCGATCAGGCGGCGATCCACCCGCGCGAGGTGATCCGCAAGGCCTTCGATATCGGTGCCACCGCGCTGATCCTCGTCCACAACCACCCCAGCGGCAATCCCGAGCCCAGCCGCGCGGATATCGAGATCACCAACCGCATCGCCGACGCGGGGCGCCATCTCGACATCACCGTCCACGACCATGTGATCGTCGGCGCCAACACGCATGTCTCGCTGCGCGCCAAGGGGCTGATCTGAGGAACCGATCTAGGGCGTCAGGCCCCAGACGGCATATTGGCGCTCCACACTCGGCTTCATGATCTTGGCCGCGGCGATCGAGGCGAGCCCCGCTTCGCGATCGCCCAGCGCGATCAGGATCAATCCCTTGAGAAAGCGCGTGTCGGGCATTTCACGGAATTCACCCAGCGCCGCGTTGGCGTCGATCAGCGCCGCCTCGTGATTGCCGAGCCGGTATTGCGCCAGCGCCCGGCTATCGAGCGCGGCCGGCGAGAAGTCCGATTTCTCGACCGCTTCGACGCAGGTAGCGAGAACCTCTTCGGTCACGAGATTCCATTTGGCGCTTTCCCAGCAGAGTGTGTTGAGCAGACTGCCGTCTCCCGGCCGGGACGCCAGGGTCGATTGGAGCAGCTCGATACCCTCCTCGGGGTTCCCCGCCCAGCCCAGCGCGATGCCGAGAAGTTCGTCGGCTTGATGAGGCGCTTCGGCAAAGGCAGCATAGTCTTCCGCCAGGATCCGGGCATCCTCGCCCTGGCCCATCAGTCCGAGCAGCTCGACCTGGGTGGAATAGGTGCTCCCGTCCGGATCGCTGTCTTCGGCCATGCGATAGTCTTCCAGCGCCGTCTCGTAATCGCCCAGCATGAAACGTGCATGAGCGCGCGCTAGGTAGAGCTCGGTGGTCGGATCCATCGCGATGGCAGCATCATAGTCTTGGATGCTGCCGGCATGGTCAAAGGTCCCTTTGCGGAAGGCTGCGCGGTTGATCAGCGCGGAACTGTCGGGATCCTCGGCATCCTCGATCAGCGCCGCATAGACTTGCTCGAGCGGCGCCAGCGCCGAGCGATCGGTGCCATAGTCCCAGGCGCGCCGCGTGGCTTCCGGTGCCCGCGCGATCGGCAGCGCGCGAAGATGCTGGGCCAATTGGCGTTTCACCGCGGTCAGTTCCGAAGCGGGAAGTTCCTCCTTGTAGGAACGGCGGGACTGCCTGAGGGTCAATCGGTCCCCTACCATCTCGACATTCGAGCTGACTTCCACCCCCCCGATATCGGCTTTGATCGGCTCACCATTGCGCAGCGTGAACCTCTTGCCCGCTTGAGGTAGGATCACCTCGAGCTCCGTCGTTCCGTAATAGGGCCCGTTCAAGCGGATGGGGATATCGCGCCATTCGGTGCGCGAGCGCGAGGCGGCAAAGTCGATCTGGGCTGCAATCTGCGCGGGCGGCGAGAGCTGATAGATCCCGCGCTCGGGTTTCCACGGCGAGGTCATCACCCCGCTCGCAGTGATCTTGGCGAGCCCAGGCTCATCATCGTAGGAAATGGCGTAGTCCACAATCTGCACCGCGCCGAGTTCGGAGCCGACCACATTATGGACTGCGTCTCGCTGCAGCTTACCCGCGTCGAGATCGGCGGTCGAGCGCAGCGCCGCGCCCATCGCCCCGCTGCGGACGATCTCGACATCGAACAGCGTCGGCACCGCCACGCCGGCGCTTTGATCCAGGGTGAGGCGGATGGCCTGATCGGGGAAGGATTGCGCGCGTTCGTCCAGCTCGACAAGATTCGCGCCCTCTTCCCGAACCGGCAGCGCATGATAGAACCGTGGGACCTCGTCGATATTCGCGAGCCTTGTCCCGGCGCTGGTCCCGTCGAGCCAGTAATTCTGCCCGCCGATTTGCGCGCGCACGATGATGTGGTCGAAACTGCTCGCCATCGGCAGCAGCTCGGGCACCGCGTCTCCGCCGCTGCTGCGAACCAGCGCCGCCTCGGCTCCGATGCCCAGCTCGTGGAGCATCGCGAGCAGGAGATAGGTCTTCGCCTTGCAATCGCCGTAACGCAATTCCCAGGTTTCCTGGGGCGATTGCGGGAGATAATTGCCCCCGGCCATGCCATTGGCGAGATAGCTGATCTGGTCCTGCACCAGCCGGGTTGCCAGCGCAGCCCGCTCCAGCGGATCGGAGGTTTGCTCGGCGATCGCCGCGACTTGCTGCGCCAGCGCGCTATCCGCCGCGATCGTTCCATCGGTGCGGTAATGCGGCGCCATCACCGCGGACACGCCCGCGTAATCCGCAAAGCTCGTGACCTGGATCATGGGGCCCAGCAGATAGCGGAACGGCGCGCTATCCGGGGTTTCCGGTGCCTTGGGCAGGGGCAAGGCGATATCGATCACCCTGTAGCCCCCGACCGAGCGCGGAGTAACCGCCTCCTCGACCCCGCGAACCTTCCACTCGATGTCCATCTCCTCCGGCCAGGACACGGCGACCCGGCCGCTCTCGAGCGGAACGGGTTCGGCCATCAGCTGATCGGTCCACTGCACTTCGCGCCCGAGCGCCTGATCGGTGACGGTGGTGGAAAGCGTGAGCCGCAGGACATCCCCGATCTGCGCCCCCGACAGCGGCATGGTCGCGGTCAGCATGCCGTTGAGCTCGCGCTGCTCGAGCCGCGATTCGCGCCGCAGGACTTCGAAGCGACTGCCTTGCGCCAGCACGTCGATCACATCGTCGCCGCGCAGCAGCTCGACGCGGTGGACGGTCAGATCACCCTTGTCGGGCAACCAGCCCGTTTGCAGCGTCCCCATCTGCGTCAGCGCTTCGGGCGAATCGAGCCGGATGGCGAAGTCGGAATAGACCCACAGCCGCCCCTCCTCGAGCCGGACCTGCTTTTCCGCCAGCAACAGCGGATCGCGGCTGTCGCGCAGTTCGTCGAGGTCGGCGACCTCCACCCAGGAAGGCGGCGCGTCGTAGAGCGGGACCTCACCGGCATAGGCCGGACAGACCGCAAACGCGGCGCAAGTGGTGGCAAGTGTGACGGCGACCCTGTTGAAATACATCATTTCCCCCCGACCGAATGCCCCCATCCGGTATGGTCCGACACTGCCGCCCGAAATGACAAAGATCAACCGTCTCGCGCTGCCACCCGCCTTGCCAATCCGCCGCTGGACTTCTAGCCGCCCCTGCATCCCATTGCCCCGGAGATTCCCATGGTCCCCCGCTACGCCCGTCCTGCCATGACCGCCATCTGGGAGCCGGAGGCGCGCTATCGCATCTGGTTCGAGATCGAGGCCCATGCCACTCAGAAGCTGGGCGAGCTGGGCGTGGTGCCGGCCGAGGCGGGCGAGGCGCTGTGGGCCTGGTGGTCCACCGATCCCACTATCGACGTCGAGGCGATCGACGCGATCGAGGCGGTCACCAAGCACGATGTCATCGCCTTTCTCACCTGGGTCTCCGAACAGGTGGCGGCGCATTCGGGGCAGGACTGGGCGCGCTTCATGCATCAGGGCATGACCAGCTCGGACGTGCTCGACACCACGCTGGCAGTGCAATTGGCGCGCGCCACCGATCTGCTGCTCGAGGATATGGACGGCCTGCTCGCCGCGCTGCGGACCCGGGCGATGGAGCACAAATACACCCCCACCATCGGCCGCAGCCACGGCATCCATGCCGAACCGGTGACCTTCGGGCTCAAGCTGGCGCAAGCCTATGCCGAGTTCGAGCGCTGCCGCGCCCGGCTCTGGGACGCGCGCGCGGAAATCGCCACCTGCGCGATCTCGGGCGCGGTCGGCACCTTCGCCAATATCGACCCCGAAGTGGAGGCCTATGTCGCCGAGAAGCTCGGGCTGGTGCCGGAAACCATCTCCACTCAGGTGATCCCGCGCGACCGTCACGCGATGTATTTCGCCACGCTGGCGGTCATCGCCGGATCGATCGAGCGGATCGCGGTCGAGATCCGCCATCTCCAGCGCACCGAGGTGCTCGAGGCGGAGGAATATTTCTCGCCCGGGCAGAAAGGCTCGAGCGCCATGCCGCACAAGCGCAACCCGATCCTGACGGAAAACCTCACCGGCCAGGCGCGAATGATCCGCGCCTACGCCCTGCCCGCGCTCGAGAACGTCGCGTTGTGGCACGAGCGCGATATCTCGCATTCCTCGGTCGAGCGCTTCATCGGCCCCGATGCCACCGTCACGCTCGATTTCGCGCTCGCGCGGCTCACCGGGGTGATCGAGAAGCTGCTGGTCTATCCCAAGCGGATGCAGGCGAACATGGACCGCATGGGCGGGCTGGTGCATTCGCAGCGCGTGCTGCTGGCGCTGACCCAGGCCGGGGTCAGCCGCGAGGACGCCTATGCCATCGTCCAGCGCAACGCGATGAAGGTGTGGGAATCGGACGGGCGGATGCAATTGCTCGAGCTGCTCCAGCAGGATCCCGAGGTGACCGCCGCCCTGCCCGCAGGCGAACTCGAAGAGAAATTCGACCTCGGCTATCACTTCAAGCATGTCGACACGCTGTTCGCGCGGGTGTTCGACGAGCAGCCGGAAGGCTGAGCTTGCGGCTTTACGCCATCGCCGCCCGGGCCTAGCATCGGGCGCATCGAACACGGAAGGAATTGGAGGCCATGCAGATCATCCGCACGCTCGTCTGGGTGCTGATACTGGTCGTGCTGCTCGTCTTCACCGCCTTCAACTGGCGGCCGGTCGAGGTGACGATCTGGACCAATACGGTGCTCGAAACCAAGATTCCGGCGCTGGCGATCGCCGCCTTCCTGCTCGGTCTGGTGCCGATGTGGCTGATCCACCGCGGCACGAAATG
>JAHJWA010000157.1 GCA_018828205.1 Alphaproteobacteria bacterium | reverse complement strand
TGATGTGGTTCGCGCAGAATTTCCGCGCTTTCGGCGCGCCGGTGCTGATGCTGGTCCACACGCCAAAATACATGGGCCCGCCGCAATGGTCGGATATCGGCATGTGGCTGCAGACATTGATGCTGCTGCTGCGCGAGGCGGGGCTCGATAGCTGCGCGCAGGAGGCCTGGGCCGCCTATTCGCCGCAGGTGCGCGAGATGGTGGATATTCCCGAAGACCACACCTTCTTCTGCGGCATGGCGATCGGCTATCGCGATCCGGAGGCGCCGGTGAACCGCTTCGACGTCCAGCGCGCGCCGCTGGAAGAGACCACGCGCTGGGAGGGGTGGTAAATCCCCCCGTCATCCCAGCGAAAGCTGGGATCTCTCCCGGAATTGCGCGAGCCCGCACCAGATCCCAGCTTGCGCTGGGATGACGTGATTGTATCAGGCCCCCATGACCGCACCCAAGCTTACGCTGTTCAACTCGCTCACCCGCGCGCTCGAGCCCTTCGTCCCCGTCCATGAGGGCGAGGCGCGGGTCTACAGCTGCGGGCCGACGGTCTACAATTACCCGCACATCGGCAATATGCGCGCCTATGTCTTCGCCGACACGCTGGGCCGCGCGCTCGAATGGCAGGGCTATACGCTCAACCACGTCATCAACATCACCGATGTCGGCCATCTCACCGACGACGGCGATGCCGGCGAGGACAAGCTGGAGCAGGCTGCCGCGAAGTCGGACAAGTCGATCTGGGATATCGCGCGCCACTACACCGATGCCTTCAAGGCGGACGTCAGGGCGCTCAACATCCGCCAGCCCGCGCAATGGTCGGTGGCGACCGATTACATCGAGGCGATGATCGAATTCGCGCAAAGCATCGCCGACAAGCATTGCTACGAGCTCGACTCCGGCCTCTATTTCGACGTCTCGACCGTGGCAGATTACGGCCGCCTCGCGCGCGCCGTCACCGAGGACGGAGAAGGCCGGATCGACACCGTCGCGGGCAAGCGCAATGCCGCCGATTTCGCGATCTGGCGCAAGACCCCGGCGGGCGAGACCCGCCAGATGGAATGGGATTCGCCCTGGGGCAAGGGCGCGCCCGGCTGGCATCTGGAATGCTCGGTCATGGCCGAAAAGCTGCTCGGCTTTCCCTTCGACATCCACACCGGCGGGATCGACCACCGCGAGATCCACCACCCCAACGAGATCGCGCAGAACCAGGCCTTCTGCGGCTGCGGCGGGCTCGACGAGGCGGCGCATTCGGGCGCGCGGATCTGGATGCACAACAATTTCCTGATCGTCAGAAAGGACGAGGGCAGCTCGGGCAAGATGTCGAAGTCTTCGGGCGAGTTCCTGCGGCTGCAATTGCTGATCGACCGCGGCTATCACCCGCTCGCCTACCGGGTGATGTGCCTCCAGGCGCATTACCGCAGCGAGCTCGAGTTCAGCTGGGAAGGGCTGGGCGCGGCGCTGACGCGGCTCAAGCGGCTGGTGATGCAGGTCGACAAGCTCAAGGCCGAACTCGCGGCCAGCAAGCAGCCCGAGGGCAGCTTCCCGCTGAGCGCGCAGGAGCGGGCGATGTTCGACGAGGCGATCTGCGGCGATCTCAACACCGCGGTGGTGCTGACCCAGCTCGAGACGCTGCTCGGTGCGAAGAAGACCCCCGCGGCCAAGCGCATCCAGGGGGTGCGGATCGCCGACCAGTTGCTCGGGCTCGACCTGCTCTCGCTGACCCGCGAGGATCTGCGGCTCAACCCGGTCGCGGCCGAGATCGACGAGGCCGGAATCGACGCGCTGATCGCCCGCCGCCAGCAGGCCCGCGCGGACAAGGATTTCTCCGCCTCCGATGCGATCCGCGACGAACTCGCCGCCAAGCGGGTCGAGGTCATGGACGGCGATTCGCTCGGCTGGGAGTGGAAGCTGGACTGACCCGATTGAGGTGAACCTGAAACCCGTTCGCCTCGAGCGCAGTCGAGAGGCGCGCGGCGCGGGGTGTCTCGACTTCGCTCGACACGAACGGAGAGGGTGGTGCGACATCTCCCCCTTCGTCATTGCGAGGAGCCGCAGGCGACGAAGCAATCCATGGCGCCGGTCCATGGATTGGTTGGCCGTTGGCCGCCTTCGGCCCCGCTACGCTCGCAATGACGAAGGTTGGTACCCCAAAGCCGTTCGCCTCGAGCGCAGTCGAGAGGCCCCGCACGAACGGCTCGACTTCCCTCGACCCCAGCGGATAGGGTGCCCCCAGAGGAGCCTCCCCGCATGACCATCGCCGTCCTTTCCGCCCTGATCCGTCCGCTGGTCGAGCCGCGGCTGCCCGACTGGGTCGAGCCGCACTGGTTCATGTCCAAGGAAGAGGCGCTGGAGCTCGCCCCCCGGGCCGAGATCGGCTGGTTCGATTTCGCGCAGCACGGCCCGATGGCGGAGGTGGTCACCGCCGCCACCAAGCTCGAATGGCTCAACTCGATCTACGCCGGGCTCGATTTCCTCCCGCTCGACCTGCTGGCCGAGCGCGGCACGGTGGTCACCAATGGCGCCGGGATCAACGCGCTGACCATCGCCGAATACACCGTCATGCTGATGCTCGCGCATGCCAAGGGCTATGCCGAGGTGGTGCGCGCGATGGACCGGCACGAATGGCTGCTCGACAGCCCGGGCAAGCGCGAACTGGCCGGCGAGCGGGTGCTGCTGCTGGGCATGGGGGCGATCGGCGCGCTGGTGAAGACCCGGCTGGAAGCTTTCGCCATGGAGGTGGTGCCGGTGCGCCGTTCGGGCGCCGATGGCGCGCTGCGGCCAGACGAATGGCGCGCGCGGCTGGGCGAGTTCGACTGGGTGGTGCTGGCGGTCCCCTCGACCCCCGAGACCCGCCATATGATCGGCGCAGCGGAACTGGCGGCGATGAAAGCCAGCGCGGTGCTGGTCAATATCGCGCGCGGCGATGTGGTCGATCAGACCGCGCTGATCGAGGCTTTGCGCGCCAAATCGATCGAGGCCGCGCTGCTCGATGTCACCGATCCCGAGCCGCTGCCCGCAGACCACCCCTTGTGGGAACTCGAGAACGCGCAGGTGACCATGCATCTCTCGGGCCGCGCGCAGACCAGGATGTTCCAGCGCAGCGCGGATCGCTTCATCGCCAATCTCGAGCGCTGGAAGCGGGGCGAACCGGTCGAGCCGCGGCTCGATCTCGAACTGGGGTACTGAACCCGCTTGCGGAACGGCGGAGCCCCCCGCCGGGTTGATGTCGCAAAGGAGAACCTCCCTCATGCCCAGCCTCAAGGACACCTACCCGCTCTATCTCAACAACAGGGCCGAGCAGCCCAACACCGATCTGGCGGTGACCGACAAATACACCGGCGAGGTGGCCTTCCGCACCGCGCTGGCCTCGCCCGAGATCATCGACCGGGCGATCGCCGGCGCCGCGCGCGCGGCGGAGCCGATGGCGCGGCTGGCGAGCTATCAGCGCAAGGCGGTGCTCGATCACTGTGTCGCGCGGTTCGAGGAGCGCGCCGAGGAGCTCGCCTATGCGCTCTGCGTCGAGGCGGGCAAGCCGATCAAGGACTCAGAGGGCGAGGTCGAGCGGCTGATCGACACCTTCCGCATCGCCGCCGAGGAATCGGTCAGGCTGGGGGGCGAGGTGATGCCGCTCGATATCTCGGAGCGCGCCAAGGGCTATCAGGCGATCTGGAAGCGCGTGCCCGTGGGGCCCTGCAGTTTCATCAGCCCGTTCAACTTCCCGCTCAATCTCGCCGCGCACAAGATCGCCCCGGCGCTCGCGGTCGGCTGCCCCTTCGTGCTCAAGCCCGCCAGCAAGACCCCGCTCGGCGCGCTGATCATCGGCGAGGTGCTGGCCGAGACCGATCTGCCC
>JAHJWA010000156.1 GCA_018828205.1 Alphaproteobacteria bacterium | reverse complement strand
GTGACATCGCCCTGCGTCTCGGTGGGCGAGGAACGCGGTTTGGCGAACTGCCCCGCCATCCGCCCGACCTTCACCACCGGGTGCTTGCTGGCGAAGGTCAGCACGACCGCCATCTGCAGGATCACGCGAAAGGTGTCGCGGATGTTGTCGGGGTGGAATTCGGCGAAGCTCTCGGCGCAGTCGCCGCCCTGCAGCAGGAAGGATTCGCCCGCCGCGACCTGCGCCAGATCGGCCTTGAGCGCGCGCGCCTCGCCCGCGAAGACCAGCGGCGGATGCGAGGAGAGCGTCTCCTGCGCGGCGGCGAGCGCACCGGCGTCTTCGTAGTGCGGCAGATGCCGCGCCTCGAATTGCGTCCAGCTGTCGGGCGTCCACGCCTTCGTCATCATCGGTCCATTCAATCGCCACACGGCAGGTTTGCCGTCGCACTAACGCAATTATCGCAAGCGGAACGAACCATATGCCGCAAGCAGGTTTTGCTTGGCCAGCGCAAAAACCCGATTGCCGAGATCGGTTCTAGCGGCCCTGCATGCGCTCCGGGGCGCTCGAGGGTGGGACCTGCGTGGCGATCTGCGCGCCCTCGGGGATCACCGCGAGCCGCCAGCCCTCGCGCCCGCCGAAATATTTCTGCGCCAGCTGCATCATCGCCTCGGGGGTGGTGCGCGAGTAATCGGTCAGCAGCGAGCGCAGCAGCGCGATCCGCCGCGGATCCACGGTCGAACCCTCGAGCTGGTAGAGCCAGAACAGATTGCCGCTCGAGGCGCGCGAGATCGACTGGCGCAAGGGCTCGGTCACCCGCGCCAGCTCGTCCTCGCTGGGCGGCGTGGTGGCGAGCGCCTGCGCGATCCGGTCGGCTTCCTGGAAGAAGATCGGCACCGCCTCGGGCTGCAATTGCGCCAGCGCGCTGATGCGGCCGCCGCCGGCGATGTCGCTGGGCCATTCGGAGCGGACGATCGGCGCATAGCTCGCCCCCGCCCGCTCGCGCATCGCGTCGAACAGCCGGTTGTTGAACAGCTGGACGAGGATCTCGAGCTGGCGCGATTCGCGCAGGTCCGCCACGCCGCCGCCGCTCGGCCAGGCGATCACCGCCGCGGCCTGGTTGGCATCGCCGCGATGGTAGCGGATGGTGGTTCCCTCGTCGTCGGGAAAGGCGGGAACGCGCGCCGCGATCGCCTCGGGCAGATCGCCGCGCGGCGCGAGCGCCCCGAAGGTCCGCGTCAGTGCCGCCACCGCTGCATCGCGTTCGAAATCGCCGAAGATCAGCAGCTCGACCGGGCCCTGCTTGAGCAAGGGTTCCCAGAAGGCGCGGAAGCCCTCGGGATCGGTCGCGGCGAGCGCGGCGAGATCGGGTGTGGCGAAGCGGGCGTCGCCATCGCGCAGCAGCGCGTCGAGATCGCGGTTGAGCACGCCCGCGGGGCTGGTGGCGTAGCTTTCATAGGCCAGCCGCGCCGCAGACTGCGCGCGCAGCACCGGGTTGGGATTCCAGCGGGGCATCTCGAGCTTGGCGGCGAAGAGGTAGAGCTGATCGGCGAGATCCTCCGCGCGGGTCTGCGCGAAGAAGGTAAAGGCCCCCTCCTCCACCGCGAAGTCGAACCCCATCTTGCGCCCGGTGCTGATCCGGTCGAGTTCTTCCTCGCCCAGCTCGCCCAGGCCCGAACCGATCAGCGCCATCTCGCCGAGCCGGACATAGGGGCCCTGCGCGGGATCGACCGCGCGGTAGCCGCCGCCGAAGCGGACCTTGACCGAGACGCGGCCCGGTTCGGCGTCATTGGCCCACAACAGCGCCTTGACGCCATTGCCGAAATCGACGCGTTCGACGCCGAGCACGCCGATCTGGCCTGCCTGGACGACCTGGCCCGGCTCGCCGATCGGCGGCAATTCGTCGAAGGCGATCGTGGTCGCGGTGAGCCGGGCGCTGCCATCGGGCTCGACCGGCGCGGCGAGCGCCGCGCGCAGTTCTTCCGCGCTGGCCTCGCCCGCGGCGGGGGTGACATAGGCGGAGCGGATCACCGGCCCGGCGAACAGCGCGCGGGTGTGTTCGAGGATCTGCTGCGGGGTGATCGCATCCTTCATCCCGCGGAACACGGTCAGCACGGTCTCGGGCGCCGCGACCGCCTCGCGGATATCGACCGCCTGGACGATATCGTCGGCCAGCCGTCCGCCCGCCATCACCGAACGTTCGGCGACCGAGCTTTCGAACACCTGTTCGAATTCGGCGATCTCGCGATCGATCTCCTCCTCGGTGGGCGGGGTGGCGAGCGCGTCGGCGATCACCGCGCGGACATCGCCGAGCGCGGTCTGCCAGTCGTCACTGAGCGGCGCCATGCTGACGAAGGTGGCATCGGTCGAGCGGCTGATGTCGTCCTGCTGGACCTGCGCATAGAGATAGCTGCCACCGGCGCGGGCGCGCGATTCCAGCCGCCGGTTGATCAGCGCCTGCGCCAGCGAATCGCGCAACAGCCCCTGATTGTAGACGATGGTGTCCTGCACCGGGCGCCACGGGCGCAGCACCGCATAGGTCAGGCTGCGCGGCAGATCGGGCTCGACGACGACCACGGTCTCGCCGACGGGGTTGGCGGGATCGGTGCCGGGAGGCGCGACGGGATCGCCGAAATCGGGTGCGGGGACGGGTTCGCCGCGCCCTTCCCAATCGCCGAACTTGGCTTCGATCTGCGCCGCGAGCAGCATCGGATCGAGATCGCCGACCGCCACGATGACGGTGTTCTCGGGCCGGTACCAGCGACGGTGAAAGGCGTTGACGCTCCTGCCGGTGGCGGCCTGCAGCGTCTCGGCCGTGCCGATGGGGTTGCGCGTGGCGAGCCGCTGGCCGGCGAACAGCGTGGCGCGGCTGGCTTCGGCGCTGCGCTGGGCGGCGCCGCCGCGCTCGCGCATTTCGGCGAGCACGATCGGGACCTCGGCGCCCACGGTGGCGTTGTTGAGCACGGGCTCGCGGACCATGCCCGAGAGCAGCTTCATGCTCTCTTCCAGCTTGGCCGCGTCGATATTGGGCAGATCGAGCTTGTAGACGGTGTGCGTCGGGCTGGTCTCGGCATTGGTGTCGCTGCCGAAGGTCGCGCCCAGCCGCTGCCAGGTCGGGATCGCCTCCGAAGTGCCCAGATATTTGCTCTCGCGGAACAGCAGATGCTCGAGCAGATGCGCATAGCCGCGCTCGGCTTCGGTCTCGTGCAGCGAACCGGCATCGATGCGCACGCGGATCGATGCCTGGTCGGGCGGCACGCCGTTGCGGCGCACCGCATAGCGCAGACCATTGTCCATCTCGCCGAACAGCCATTCCTCGTCGCGCGGAACATCGGAGCCGCGATAGATCCACGGCACTTCGTCGCCGGTCTGCAGCGCGGTCGGAGCAGGCGCCGACGCGGTCTGCGGGACCGCGATCTCCTGCGCCAGCACCGGATGCACGGCGAGAAGAGCGATCGGGGAAAGAAGGGCAAGCTGCCGGACGGCACGCGCGAAGATGGTCATGCGCGGCATATAGGGTGCGCACGCGTGAAGCGATAGTGAACGCTTGGCGCGAGCGTACGAGTGCAGGAGTGGCCTGGGCGAGGACTGGTGCCTTGCCCCGAGGGGTTGCGCACCCTACATCGCAAGGCATGTTCATAGAGACCGAAACCACGCCCAACCCGGCGAGCCTGAAATTCCTCCCTGGCCAGGAAGTGATGAGCCAGGGCACGCGCGAATTCGCCGATCCCGAAGCCGCCGAGGCGAGCCCGCTGGCGCAGGCAATCTTCGACACCGGAGAGGTGGTCAACGTCTTCTTCGGCAGCGATTTCATCTCGGTAACCGCAGCCCCCGGCGTCGACTGGAGCGCGCTCAAGCCGCAGGTGCTCTCGATCCTGCTCGACCATTTCGTCGCCGAAGCCCCGCTGTTCGCCCCGGGCACGGCGGGCGCGATCGCCGTTCCCCCCGAAGGCGGCGAGCTGCTGGTCGAGGAAAACTCCGATGACGCCGATATCGTCGCGCAGATCAACGAATTGCTCGACACCCGCGTGCGCCCCGCGGTGGCCGGCGATGGCGGCGACATCCAGTATCGCGGTTTCAAGGATGGGATCGTCTTCCTGACCATGCAGGGCGCCTGCTCGGGCTGCCCCTCGTCCTCCGCCACGCTCAAGCATGGCATCGAGGGCCTGCTGAAACATTACGTGCCCGAGGTCGTTGAAGTCCGCGCCGCCTGATTTCGATCAGTCCATCATAACAATGCAGTAGGACTTTCATGCCCCAGCAATTCCACGATCATGCGCTCTCCGCCGACGCGCTCGACCAGATTTTCCGCGAAGCGCGCACCTACAATGGCTGGCTCGACAAGCCCGTCAGCGACGAGCAGCTCCATGCGATCTACGAATTGCTCAAGATGGGCCCGACCTCGGCGAACATGCAGGCCGCGCGGATCGTCTGGGTGAAATCGCAGGAACAGAAGGACAGGCTCGCGGCGCTGGCTTCGGATGCCAATGCGGACAAGATCCGCGCCGCCCCCGTGACCGCGATCATCGGCTACGATATCGATTTTCACGAGGAACTGCCCTGGCTGTTCCCGCACACCGACGCCAAGAGCTGGTTCGAAGGCGACGAGGCGGGCCGGATCGAGGGTGCCAAGCGCAATTCCGCTCTGCAGGGCGCCTATCTGATCATCGCCGCGCGCGCGCTCGGGCTCGATTGCGGGCCGATGTCGGGGGTCGACCTCGAAGGGGTCACCAAGGCCTTCTTCGCCGACGAGCCGCGCCACCGCGCCGACTGGATCTGCTCGATCGGCTATGGCGATCCCAAGAGCATCTTCGACCGCAGCCCGCGGCCCGATTTCGACACATTCACCCGGATCGTCTGAGCGCGGGCGCTTGATGCGCGCGTCAGGCTGAGGCATCGCCCCCGCATGCCAACGCTCGCGATCGAATGCGCCACCGAAGCCTGCTCCGTCGCCCTGTTCGAGGGCGCGGATGGGCCGTTGCGTCTGCTCGACCATCGCCACGAGATCATCGGGCGCGGCCATGCCGAGCGGTTGGTCCCGATGATCGCCGAGCTCCCCGAGCGCGGTCGGGCGGAGCGCATCCTGGTCTCGCTAGGCCCCGGCAGCTTTACCGGAACGCGGATCGGGCTGGCGACCGCGCGCGCGCTGGGGATCGCCTGGGGCGCGCAGGTCCGGGGTTTCCCGACGCTGGCGCTGGTGGCCGCGAGTGCGCAGGCGCTCACCGAAACGCGGCAGCGGGAATTGCTGGTGGCGATGACCGGCGGGCACGGCGAATATTTTCTCCAGCGCTTCGACGATCGCGGGCTGCCGCTTGCCGGTCATGCCTCGCTGGCGCCCGAGGCGGCGGCAGGCTTCGCCGACACGCCGCTGGTCGCGGGCAGCAAGGCCCGGGACCTCGTCGCGCTGCGGGGCAGCGGAGAAGCGCTCGATCTCTTGCCCGATGCCCGCCACGCCAGCGACCTTCCCCTTGCGCTGCTCACCGACCGTCTGTCCCCGATCTACGGTCGGCCGCCGGACGCCAAGCTTCCGGCATGACCCAGGAAGATACGATCGATGCCATCATGCGGGTCATGAACCGGGCTTTCGACCCCTATTGGAGAGAAGCCTGGAACCGCCGCCAGGTCTCCGACAGTTTCGCCCTGCCCACGACTCATGCGTTGCTGATCGATGCCGAGGGCAATATCGCCCGCCAGCCCGCAGACGCGGTCGGCTTCGTGATGTCGCGATTGGTGCTGGACGAAGAAGAATTGCTGCTGGTGGCAATCGCGCCCGAATATCGCGGGCGGCAACTGGGCAAACGGCTGATAGAATACTCCGCAACCGCCGCGCGCGACCGCGGCGCGACCCAGATGTTCCTCGAAATGCGCGCCAACAATCCCGCCGAACGCATTTACCGCGCCGCCGGGTTCGCGCGGATCGGAATGCGCAAGGATTACTACCGCACCGCCGACGGACAGAAGCTCGACGCGATAACTTTCGGAAGGAAGTTAACCAATTGATCGAGTCGTCTGTCGAGTTTTACTTGAAAAGAATGACAGTGGAGTTGCAATTGCGAACTGGACGGTCCAAGGGCCGCGGCAGAAGCCTCGCCAACAAGAGGCCATTCCGACCAGACGGATCGCTAAGGACTGAAAATGGATAATTTTGAAACCGACACGAGTGAAATGCTCATCACTCTGACCAGCGACATTGTCGCTGCCCATGTGAGCAACAACAGTGTTTCTGTGGACGAAGTCCCTGCACTGATTTCAAAGATTTACGCTGCTCTTGCCGATCTCGGCCACGGTGGCGAGCCGGTCGAGGAGATGCCCGACCCCGCCGTTTCGGTGCGCGCGTCGGTCAAGCGCGATCATCTCGTCTGCCTCGATTGCGGCAAGAAGATGAAGATGCTCAAGCGCCATCTGACCACCGAGCACGACATGACCCCGGCCGAATACCGCGATCGCTGGAGCCTGTCGGCCGATTATCCGATGGTTGCCCCGGAATACGCCGAGACCCGCCGCGATCTCGCCAAGAAGATCGGCCTCGGCCGCAAGCCGGGCCAGCAGCGCGGTCGCAAGAAGAATCCCGCCTGATCGCAGGCTGATGCTTGAGCAAGACGCCCCGCCCCCCTATGGGTGCGGGGCGTTTTCTTGTATTGGAGCATGACTTGCAGCAGCGGATCGACCTCGAACAGCTTTGCGCCGACAAGGGGCTGCGGATTACCGAGCAGCGCCGCACCATCGCGCGCGTCCTGTCCGAGAGCGACGACCATCCCGATGTGGAGATGCTGCACGCCCGCGCCTCCGCGATCGACGCCAAGATCTCGATCGCCACGGTCTATCGCACCGTCCGGCTGTTCGAGGATGCCGGCATTCTCGACCGCCACGACTTCGGCGACGGCCGTGCGCGCTACGAAGCCGCGCCCGAGGCGCATCACGACCATCTGATCGATGTCGAGAGCGGCAATGTCGTCGAATTCGTCGATCCCGAACTCGAAGCGCTGCAGAAGCAGATCGCGGAGAAGCTGGGCTACCGTCTCGTCGATCACCGGATGGAACTCTATGGCGTCCGGCTCGACCGCGAGGACTGAAACCCGCAGCGACGCGCGTCTGGCCGCGATGCGCGGCGAGACCACCCTACTCGACTGGCCCGGCCGGATCCGGTTGGCGCTGCGCACCGCGGGGATCCTCGCGCTGCTGATCGTCTTCGTTCCGCTGCACTACCTGTTCCGCATCTTCGCCTATGGCTCGCCCTTCCCGATGTACTTCCTGCGCTCTGTCGCGCGGGTATCGGGGGCGCGCGTCGAGATCACCGGCACCCCGCTGCGGCGCGACGTGTTCTTCATCTCCAACCATATTTCCTGGATCGACATTCTGGCGCTGGCCGGCGCGAGCGGGACCGCCTTCGTCGCGAAATACGAATTGTCGCAGGTCCCGGTGATCGGCTGGCTGTGCGCGCTCAACCGCACCGTCTTCGTCCAGCGCGAGAACCGGCTGGGCGTCGCCGAGCAGATCAACGCCCTGCGCGAGGCGCTGGCGGACAATTGGTCGGTGACGGTCTTTCCCGAAGGTACCACCACCGACGGGCATTCGCTGCTGCCGTTCAAATCCTCGATGCTCTCGGTGCTCGAACCGCCGCCGCCCGGGGTGCTGGTCCAGCCGGTGATGCTCGATTACGGCAAGGCCGGCGAGGAGATCGGCTGGATCGGCGACGAGGGCGGCCTCAACAACGCCAAGCGGATACTCTCGCGGCGCGGCAGCTTCCCCGTGCGGATCCATTTTCTCGAGCCCTTCAGCCCCGAGCACCATCGCGGGCGCAAGGCGATCGCCGCCAAGGCGCGCGAGCAGATCGAGGAAGCGCTGCTGGCGGCGCTGGATCATCCGCTGCGCGATTTCGCGCATACGGTCGCGCCGGTGCGCTATGTCGCGCCCGCCGATCGGGTGCCGGACAGCCACTCGCCGCCGCCCAGCTAGAGTTCGGCGCGCACCAGCCAGTCGTGGAAGATCCGCACCGGGCGCTCCTCGAGCGCGGTCGGGCGGCAGACGAACCAGTAGCTGTAGGGGCTTTCGACCTCGACGCCGTAGAGATTGGTCAGCCGCGGATCGGCGGCGCGGCGCAGATGGTCGTCGTGCATGATCGCGATCCCCAGCCCCTGCGCGGCGGCAGCCAGCATCAGCTGTCCCGAATCGTAATGGTCGATCGCCGCGGGCTCGAGATCGTGCAGCGAGAGCGCCGCCTTCCACGCTTCGAAACTGGCGGGCAGTTCCTGGTGGATCAGAAAGGTCTGCTTGGCGAGCAGCGCGCCGTCGGGTTGCTCCCCCACCGCCTCGGCGATCGCGCGGTTGGCGATGGCGTGGACGCGGTTGTAGTCGAGCCGCACCGCGTGCAGCCCGCTGGCCGGCCCGCGCGAGAGGATGATCCCGGCGTCGAGCGTATCGCCGACCCGGTCCTCGATATGCGGCCCGGTGTCGATGTCGATGTGCAGCAGCGGATGCGAGGCGCGCAATTCGCTCAGCCGCGGGAACAGCCGCTGGCTGCCGAACAGCGGCAGCACACCCAGCCTGAGCCGCAGCAGCGAGAGGTTTTCCGACTGGCTTTCGACCGCGCGGGCCAAGGCCTCGAGATGCGGATTGACCGATTCGTAGAAAGCCTGGCCCTCGTCGGTCAGCTGCATCGACTGGCGCGCGCGGGTGAACAGCTTCTTGCCCACGAAGCTTTCGAGATTGCCGATCCGCCGCGACAGCGCGGAGGGGCTGAGACCCAGTTCGTCGGCGGCGGCGCGAGCCGAGCCGAGGCGGACGGTGCGGGCAAAGGCTTCGAGCGCGCGGAGCGGGGGAAGTCGGCGGATGACCATCGCCTACTCCATGGCGTCCGCGAGCCGTCCTGTCGAGAGCGCTATCGGTCGGTCTCTTCGCGGTCGGGCGCGTGCAGCCGCAGCCTCGTGACATGGGTCTCGTCGCCGTCGATGACCTCGATTCGCCAGCCGCTCGGGTGATCGATCACCGCGCCCACGGGGGGAACCTGCTCGGCCAGCACGAAGGTCAGCCCGCCGAGCGTATCGACCGATTCCTCGACCTCGGCGAGCCGTGGATCGATCCGTTCGGCGACCTCGTCGAGCTCGGCGCGGGCATCGCAATCCCACATCCCGTCGCCGATCGACAGGATGAGATCCACCGGGGTCTCGTCGTGCTCGTCCTCGATGTCGCCGACGATTTCCTCGACCAGATCCTCGATCGTGATGATGCCGTCGGTGCCCGAGAATTCATCGAGCACGATGGCGAGATGCATCCGCTGCGCGCGCATGTCGGCGAGCACGTCGAGCGCGTTGCGCGTCTGCGGGACATAGAGCGGCTGGCGCATCAGCACCGTCCAGTCGCCGGGCGGCTGATCGCCGCGCGCGAGGAAGGGGAAGACGTCCTTGAGGTGGATCATGCCGACCACCTCGTCGAGCTGGTCGCGATAGACCGGCAGCCGCGAATGGCCGTGCTCGGCGAAGGTGTTGACCAGCTCCGCCCAGCTCGCGGAAGCCTCGACCGCGATGATCTCGCCGCGCGGGATCGAGACGTCGTCGGCATCGTGCTCGCTGAAATGGAGCAGATTGCGCAGCATCTGGCGCTCGACCGAGGAGAGGTCGCCCTTGCGGCTCTCGACGGTTTCGGGGGCACCCGAGTTTTCGCCCTCGTGCTCGTCGATGGCTTCCTCGAGCTGCGCGCGCAGCGAACGGTCGCCTTGATCGGAGTCGAACAATCTTCGGATAGCGGGCCAAAGCCCGCCGCTACTTTCCGCGTCTCCCGCGGTTGATGACGAATCGGGCATGGCCCTTGAACGCACTCCTACTCAACGCGATCCCCATATGGATCAGGGATCGCCAGTATTTCAAGCGCCGCGATCTCCAGCCGCTCCATCGCCGCGGCCTGCGCATCGCTTGCGACATGATCGTGACCCGCCAGATGGAGCAGGCCGTGGACGATCAGATGGGCGGCGTGATCGACGAGCGAAACCCCCTTTTCGGCCGCCTCGTGCGCGCAGGTCTCGTGTGCCAACGCGATATCCCCGAGCAGTTCGGGCGGGCCATCTGCCGCGAGCGCGCGCAGATCCTCGCGCTCAAGCATCGGGAAGGAAAGGACATTGGTCGGCTTGTCGCGCGCGCGCCATTCGCGGTTGAGCGCGTGCACCTCGGCGTCGGAGGTGAACAGCAGGCTGGCCGACAGCCGCGGATTGGCGAGCAGGGGCTCGGCCTCGCCCGCGGCATCGGCAGCGCGCTGTGCCAGAGCTTCCCATGCCCCGGGGGGCCAACCCTCGATATCGATATCAAACTGCATGATCCCCAGCGCCTAGCGCGGTTTGCCGCGATTAGGAACGGTGCGGGACGAGACGCCGACCCAGTGGCAGCGAGCGGGACGCAGGATTGGCATTTTCGATGGCCGAAACTGGGTGGCAAGCGGACACCAATTCAAGCGCGGCGGGGCTGCGCAAAGATCCAAGAAAACAAACCGACTAGGGCAGCAATGCTCAAAAACATAAGGAAGAGGCCCATATTTGTCTCGAACCTGTCCTTGAACGACCAAAATATTAGAATTGCGCCAAGTGGAATCCAATAGTTTCGAGGAATGATAAGTCGGGTCTTGCAGGCTTCGCAAGTGAATGGCTTCCCTAGCCGCGACTGTGTTCGCACGAGTGGGATGGGCTTGCTGCAACTGGGGCAGAGCGGAGAAAGAATGCTCATTTGCTACCAATGGCTTAGGATGGCTTTCTCCGCAACGAGATCGTCGGAGGCCTCTCAGGTTTCGCCGGCGCGGCATCGTGCACCTCCTAGCTGCGCTGCTAGGTCCACAAGTGGGTCGCTAGCGGCATTTCCGCCCTGCAAATGCGTTCCGCGAAAAGCCGACTACGCGTCCGGCCCCTCATAGGCTTCGACGATGCGCCCGACGATCGGGTGGCGGACCACATCCGCGGCGCTGAAGCGGATCGTGCCGAAGCCTTCGACCTGTTCCAGCTTGTCGACCGCATCGGCCAGCCCGCTCATCCCGATCCCACCGGGAATATCGACCTGCCGCGGATCGCCGCAGACCACCATCCGGCTGTTCTGCCCGAAGCGGGTGAGGAACATCTTCATCTGCTCGCGGGTGGTGTTCTGCGCCTCGTCGAGAATGATGAAACTGTCCGCCAGCGTGCGCCCGCGCATGAAGGCGATGGGCGCGATCTCGATTTCGCCGCTGGCCATCCGCCTGTCGACCTGTTCGGGGGGCATGCAGTCGTAGAGCGCATCGTAGAGCGGGCGCAGGAAGGGGTCGACCTTGTCCTTCATGTCGCCGGGAAGGAAGCCCAGCTTCTCGCCCGCCTCGACCGCGGGGCGCGAGAGGATCAGCCGCTGGACGCTGCCGCTGATCAGCTGGCTGACCGCCTGCGCGACCGCGAGATAGGTCTTGCCCGTACCCGCCGGGCCGAGCGCGAAGATGATGTCGTCGCGGCTGAGCGAGCGCATATAGGTCGCCTGCGTCGCGCTGCGCGGGACGATGGTCTTGCGTCGCGTGCGGATCATGATCGGCGGCAGATCGATCTCGCCGTCGATGATGCCGTCGAGCGTGGGTTCGTTGGACATGGCGATCACCGATTCGATCGTGCCCGCGTCGAGATCCTCACCCAGCGCGAGCCGGTCGTACATCGCCTGGAGCACGCCGCGCGCGCGGGCGACGTTGTCTTCGGGACCTTCGATGTGGATCTGGTCGCCGCGCGCCGAGATGAACACGCCAAGACGGTTCTCGACCTGGACCAGATTGGCGTCGAACTGACCGAACAGCGCGCCGAGCAGGCTCTGGTTGTCGAAATTGATCTCGGTCTGCGCGCGACGGATCTCGCGCTGGGGAACGGGAGGCGGCGACAGCGCGGGGGTGGCGCCGTTGCGGGGTCTGCTGGCGGATTTTCGAGCCATAGGGTCCTTTACAACTCGGCCAAGCGCGGCCGGGCGAGTCGCAAGATGAGGCTCGCATCGGCGCAGTGCAAGCGCTGCTGCGGTATGGCGGTGGATTGTCACGCCGACGCAATGGTTTGGCGACGGCTTTCGGCGCCCCCCCCGGGGCCTTCAGGCGGGCGTTCAGGCGGGCGTTCAGGCGGCGACGGTCTCGCGGATGATCCCGCGTAGGGAATTGGGTCCGGCCTCGGCCAGATGGACATCGACCAGATCGCCGATCGCGCAATCGCCCTCGAACCAGACCGATTGCAGCCAGGGCGATTTGCCCAGCCATTGCCCGGGAAGCTTGCCCTTGCGCTCGACCAGCACCTCGCAGTCGCGCCCTTCGCTCGCGCGGTTGAAGGCGTGTTGGTCGCGGTTGATCGCGGCCTGGAGCCGCTGCAGCCGCTCGTCCATCACCTCCATCGCCACCTGGTCGGCCATGGTGGCGGCGGGCGTGCCCGGACGGGGCGAATATTTGAAAGTATAGGCCTGCGCGTAACCCACCGCATCGACCAGCGCGAGCGTCTCGGCGAATTCGGCCTCGGTCTCGCCCGGGAAGCCGACGATGAAATCGCCGCTCAGCGCCAGATCGGGCCGCGCGGCGCGGAAGCGCTCGAGCAGCCGCAGATAGCTTTCCGCCGAATGGCTGCGGTTCATCGCCTTGAGCACCCGGTCCGAACCGCTCTGCACCGGCAGGTGGAGATAGGGCATCAGCTTGGGCACTTCGCCATGCGCGGCGATCAGCGCATCGTCCATGTCGGCGGGGTGGCTGGTGGTGTAGCGGATCCGCGCCAGGCCATCGACCTCGGCCAGCGCGCGGATCAGCCCGGCCAGCCCGACCTTGTGGCCGCGCTCGTCCTCGCCGCTCCAGGCGGAGACGTTCTGGCCCAGCAGCGTGATCTCGCGCGCGCCGGCCTCGACCAGCCTGCGCGCCTCGAGCGTGAGATCGGCATAGGGGCGCGAGATCTCGGCGCCGCGGGTGTAGGGCACCACGCAATAGGTGCAGAATTTGTCGCAGCCTTCCTGCACGGTGAGGAAGGCGGCGGGCGCGCTCTTGCGGCGCTGGGGCAGAGCGGCGAATTTGGCGATCGCGGGCATGTCGGTGTCGGTGCCGCGCTCGCCCTGCACCGCCCTGTCGATCATGTCGGGCAGGCGGTGATAGGCCTGCGGGCCGACCACCATCGAGACCGCCGGCGCGCGCGCCATGATCTCGTCGCCCTCGGCCTGCGCCACGCAGCCCGCGACCGCGATCAGCGGCGTCTTGCCCGCTTGCACCCCCGCCTTCACCAGCCG
>JAHJWA010000016.1 GCA_018828205.1 Alphaproteobacteria bacterium | reverse complement strand
TTCGTGCCGATGGCGATCGCGACCGGCACCGGCTCCGAAGTGCAACGTCCGCTGGCCACCGTCGTCATCGGAGGGCTGATCACCGCAACCATTCTGACCCTGTTCGTCCTGCCTGCGATCGCGCGGCTCGTGCTGCATCGTTCCGACGATGAGCGCAGCTGGCGTGAGAAATGGTGGGATCGCCTGCGCCGCAATGTGACGCGGGAGGAACGGGACGAATTGAAGGAGGTTACATGAACGACCGGCAAAGGAGCCATCATGCTGGAAATAGCTGATGAAAACGGACTGGTGCGGATCAGGGCCGGTAGAACGCTCGATGGTTCGGATTATGACCGTTTCGTCCCCCTGTTCGAGCGTATCGCTTCGCGCGAGCAGGGAGCGGTGCCGATGGTCATCGAGCTCGCTCCGGATTTCTCAGGCTGGGACCTCGGCGGCATCTGGCGCGACCTCCGGTTCGACGTGAAGCACAAGGAGCAGTTCGGCCGTATTGCGGTCATCGGCACAAGAGACTGGCACGAATGGGCTACGAAGCTGTCCGAAATTCTCTTCCCGCCGGCCGAGATGCGCTTTTTCGAGCCGGATGCCGGAGGACGCGCCGAACATTGGGCATGGACCGGCGTCGAAGGTGAAGCTCAATGAGCGAAACGAACCTTGACCTCGGCTCGGCCGAGAAGCGCCGGACCCTGTGGATCGTACTTTGGCTCAATATCGCCATTGCGGTCGGCTTCTTCGTTACCGGCGCAATCGGCGACTCCAACGCGCTGATCGCGAACGGACTGGACAATACGTCGGACGCCGTCGTCTACGGCCTGAGTCTCTTCGCACTCACCCGCTCGCGAGTATGGAAGCGCGGCGCGGCACGCGTTTCCGGTGTCATGCTGCTGATCTTTGCGGTCGGGGTGGTGCTCGATGCCGTTCGCCGGTTTCTCGAGGGATCGGAGCCTGCCGGCATAATGATGATGGCGATGGCTGCGGTGGCTGCGGTCGTGAACCTTCTCTCGCTCTACCTGCTCAAGAAGCTGAAGAACCGCGATGTGAACCTGCGCGCGGCTACCACTTTCAGTTTCAACGATTTCGTGGCTAACGGCGGCATCATTATTGCCGGCGTCATCGTGCTCTTCACCGGCGCCAACTGGCCAGACCTTGTGGTCGGCATCGCGGTTGCCTGCATTGCGCTCTATGGCGGTGTCGAGATTCTCCGCGATGCGCACATGGACATCCACGAGGAAAAGGGCACCGAACACCAGGGTTTCAGGAAAAAATGACAGCAGTCTGGGCAGCGGTCCTTCTCGCCGCCGTCTGGGCAGCGCACTGGGGCGCGGAACGGCTGTCCGGCCCGCTCAAGAAGCTTCGCAAGAAATGGGGCTTTTCGGTCGCCGCAGGCGGTTCCTTTCTGGGTATCGCTGCCGCCTCGCCAGAAATCGGCATCAACGTCACGAGTGCTGCGCGCGGCGTATCGGACATCGGATTGGGCGCAATGCTGGGTTCGAACGTTCTCGCCATTCCGCTCATGGTGGCTACCGCCTACTTTGCGACCCGCAAATCCGGCTTACAGGAAGCGGGAAAGAACCACGAGCAGCATCGGCGAAAGCATTACGTTGCGGTCGATAAGGAGGCCGTCACGGTTCAGGCGCTACCTTATCTCGCGATCGTTGCGGTCTTAGCTCTGCTGACGTTGCCCGCCCCGTGGCGGGGCTTGCAACCGATCGATGGCTGGCTGCTGCTGCTCGCGTACCTCGCGTACCTCGTCCAAGCTCTCGTGCGCGGCCGCGAAAAGGGCGAGGATGTCGATTGGAGCCGTAAGGAGCGGTGGATGGCGATCGCGGGCGTCAGCGCCCTGGCCGTCGGTGCCTATTTCACCGTGTTCTCCAGTGAGAAGATCATCGGCGCTCTCGGCATTCCCAACGTAGTTGGCGGCTTGTTCATCACCGCCACTGTTGCAGCCTTGCCGGAGGTCTTCGCAACCTGGAGCGTCGCCCGCTCCGGCCAGGTCACCGCGGCGAGCACCAGCGTAATTGGAGATCATGCGGTGACGATGACGCTCGCCTTCATACCGCTCACGATCATCGGTACGCCCATCGAGGATTTCCGGCTCTTTTGGGTCAGCCTCGCGTTCGTGGCGCTGATGCCGGTACTCTATGCAATGTTCATCCGCTTTTCGGGTGAGCGGGCGAGGGGATTTCATCGCTGGACGATTTTCGGCTTCGCAGCCGCCTACGCAGCGTTCGTCGCAGCGGTCGTCTTTTGGGTGCAGCCGTTCCAAGCTTCGGGAGGTGGGCCGTGAGCAGTGCACATGAGCAAGACGGTGACAGTTACGCCGGACATCTCATCACGGCGGAACGCCGGGTAATCGGTAGCCCGTCATCGCCGCGGGCAGCGGGACATCGCGCCGCCAGGGCGTTCGACGCGGATGCCTTTGCCTTTCTGCATCGGGCTGATTCGGTCAGGACCGCCGAGTGACCATCATCGACACCCTTTTTGCGACGCAAAGCCGGTCGCACACCTTACTCCTGTCGATGCTCGCTAGCGCCGGCTTGATAGTGGGCGCAGTATGGGTTGAGCGCGCCGCATCGGAATTGCGCCGATCTGACCTGCTCATGCCCGCCGTCTCGGGCGTTCTCTTTGCGCTCGTTGCAGTCACGATCATGCCATTTGTCGAGCGGACCGTCGACCAGTGGCTCATTCCCTTCCTGTATCTGGCCGGCGCGGCAGCTTCTCTTATCCTGTGCGCGGCAGCTCGAAATCTTGCACTTCGTCGCGCCAGGACTCCGAACAGGAGCACTGAGCCCACCGGTCGCCAATCGGCTGTCGCCGAAAACTCCGTTTTCTCCATCGTCGACCTGCTTGGGTACGGCATGGCTATCGGCGTAGCAGCCGCCGCGTCGGCAACCATGGGCATAGCTCTGGCCACCGGCCTTGCTGCAGCAAATGTCCATGTATCCCGTCAGCTCGGCACCGGTCTTCTGACGGCGACGATGAGCCGGATGGACCGCGTTGCTTTGCAGCTTGGTCTCATCTTGGCGCTCAACGGCTTCGCACTCCTCGCGTTCTGGACAGTGCACAGCTTCGGCACCAAGGGAACGCCAGAGCTTCTTGCGTTCTTCGGAGGATTTCTCCTTGCTGCGGCGGCCAGGATGCTGCTCTCTCACGGGCAGGCTATTGCCGCAGGACGAACGATATGGTCGGCTCTCGCCTTTCTCGGTGGTTTTGTCGCCGTCGCCCTGGTCGCAACAGCGCTTGGCGAGGTTCTGAACGCTGCTGGCATCCGGAGTTCGGGCTTCGAGCATCCAGTGGAGCAAGCGTCTGCCCAATCAAATATTCTTCAAGCGAGGGAATAGGAAAGCGACATGGGTCACTCCCACGATCACGGCGGCCATAGTCATGGCGAAGAGAACCTGAGCGATCGCCAGCTCATTTTCGCCGTGGCAATCAACGTTCTGCTGACGGTGGCGCAGATCATCGGCGGGATCCTGTCTGGCTCACTCGCGCTAATCGCGGATGCCTTGCACAATTTCAGTGATGCAGCGTCGCTTGGCCTTGCGTGGTTCGCACGCCGCATCGGACGTCGGCCCGCCGACAAGCTCATGACCTTCGGCTATGCCCAAGGGGAAGTTGTCGCAGCGCTCATCAACCTGACCACGCTGCTCATCATCGGCTTTTACCTGCTCGTGGAGGCCATCAACCGCTTCGCCGATCCGCAGCCTGTTGAGGGCTGGACCGTCATTGGCGTGGCGGGAATTGCCTTGGTGATCGATCTCGTCACCGCCTTCATTACTCATCGCGGCGCGAGCGACAGCATAAACATGAAGGCGGCGTTCCTTCACAACGTGTCTGACGCGATGGCTTCCGTTGGCGTGATCGCGGCAGGGGTTCTGATTCTCCTGTACGATTTCTACCTCGCGGACCTGATCATCACCGTGGTTATTGCCGGCTATGTGATCTGGCAGGGTCTGTCGCTGATGCCGAGGACGGTTCGCCTGCTGATGGGAGCCGTCCCTGATGAGGTGGAGTTCGACCAGATCGTTCACGCCCTGCAGGAGCACGATGGGATCGCTGGGGTGCATCATGTTCATGTCTGGAACCTGGGCGAGCACCACCGCGCTCTGGAAGTACATCTCACTCCCTCGACATCCTCACTTCAGGCGTTCGAGAGGCTCAAGCAACCGATAAGGGATATGCTGCTGGAAAAGTTCGGCATCGCTCACGCAACCCTCGAGGCATGCCTCGCGACCGAATGTGACGATCAGCTGATACCGACGCATCCTCCGGCTAGCGACCCCGATCACTGATCCACCGCG
>JAHJWA010000155.1 GCA_018828205.1 Alphaproteobacteria bacterium | reverse complement strand
CTCCGAAATCGCGCGGTTCAGCGTGGTGGTCGCGTCAAGGTGAGCAAACGAGGCGGCAGGCGCGGGATCGGTGAGATCGTCCGCGGGGACGTACACGGCCTGAACCGAGGTGATCGAGCCCTTGTTGGTCGAGGTGATGCGTTCCTGGAGGTTGCCCATGTCGGTCGACAGCGTGGGCTGATAGCCCACCGCCGAGGGAATGCGGCCCAGCAGCGCCGACACTTCCGAACCCGCCTGGGTAAAGCGGAAGATGTTGTCGACGAAGAACAGCACGTCCTGGCCTTCGACGTCGCGGAAATATTCCGCCATCGTCAGGCCCGAGAGCGCCACGCGGGCACGCGCGCCCGGAGGCTCGTTCATCTGGCCGAAGACCAGCGCAACCTTGGAGCCTTCCGAGATCGCCTCGCCGGCCTCGTTCTTGGCGATGACGCCCGCGTCGAGGAATTCGTGGTAGAGATCGTTGCCCTCGCGGGTCCGCTCGCCGACGCCCGCGAAGACGGAAACGCCGCCGTGGCCCTTGGCGATGTTGTTGATCAGTTCCTGGATCAGCACGGTCTTGCCGACGCCGGCACCGCCGAACAGGCCGATCTTGCCGCCGCGCGCATAGGGCGCGAGCAGGTCGATGACCTTGATCCCGGTGACGAGAATGGCCGCTTCGGTCGACTGGTCGACGAACAGCGGGGCCTCGGCGTGGATCGGCATGGTGGTCTCGGCACCAACGGGGCCGCGTTCGTCGATCGGCTCGCCGATGACGTTCATGATCCGCCCCAGCGTCTTGGGACCGACGGGGACGCGGATCTGCGCGCCGGTGTTGATCACTTCCTGCCCGCGGGTGAGGCCGTCGGTGCCGTCCATCGCGATGGTGCGGACCGTGTTCTCGCCGAGGTGCTGGGCGACCTCGAGGACGAGCGTGGTGTCGCCGTTGCGGGTTTCGAGCGCGGTCAGGATCGCCGGCAGTTCGCTTTCGAACTGCACGTCGACGACGGCGCCGATGACCTGGCTGATGACGCCGGTCGTGGTCTGGTTGAGTACGGGAGCGGTGGCCATGATCTGGATCCTGCCTTGGGGGTTGGGCGCCTTAAGAGGCGCACACGTTTTCGGGATCGGCGAGCGTCCATTGCTCGTCGCCGGGAGTAAGGGTGGCGTCGTTGCGACGGTATTCGTCCTCGCCGAGGCCGTATTCGCAGAACACCTCGTCCGAGCCGATGCCGGCGCGGCGACAGACCGCGGTGCTGACCGGCTCCGCTTCGGGGCAGGTCTCGGCGTAGAGCTGCGTGAACAGCGCCTCGTCGGGGGCGGGCAGAGCCGGGGTCGGCTCGGGCGTCGCGACCTGGGTCTGGGCGACTTCGGCTGCGGGCTCTTCGCCGCAGGCGGCAAGGGCGAGCAGGGGGACGAAAAGGAAGGCGAGCTTGTTCAAGAGATTGGCTTTCATAAGGGTCACAGCGCTTCGGCGCCGGCGATGATTTCGATCAGTTCGGTGGTGATCGCGGCCTGGCGGCTGCGGTTGTACTTAATGGTCAGGTCCTTGATGAGATCGCCGGCGTTGCGCGTGGCATTGTCCATGGCGGTCATCGAAGCGCCCTGTTCGGAGGCCTCGCGCTCGAGCAGCGCCCCGAACAGCTGCGTCTTGACGTAACGCGGCAGCAGTTCCTCGAGGATTTCCTCCTCACCCGGTTCGTATTCGACCACGGCTCCGGCATCCTTGCTCCCCTCGGCCGTAACCTCGGGCGAGGGCACGGGGATCAGCTGATCGACCGTCGGGTCCTGCGACAGCGCGCTGCGGAAGATCGGATAGACCAGCTGCGCGATGTCGTATTCGCCCTTGTCGAAGCGCGCGATCAGATCCTCGGCGATGGCCTCGGCCTCGACGAAACCCGGAGTGCGCACTTCGCTGGTGTCGAACTCCTTTTCGACCAGCTCGGCATATTCGCGCTTGATCGGCGCGCGGCCCTTCTTGCCGACGAGATAGAACTGGACGTCCTTGCCCGCCTTGATCAACTCGCGCGCGCGGGCCTTGGCGGCCTTGACGATGTTCGCGTTGAGACCGCCGCAGAGCCCCTTGTCGGTGTTGACCACGACCAGCAGATAACGCTGGCTCGCGCCGGTGCCCCCCAGCAGGCGGGGTGCGCTGTCGCCGCTGACCTTGCCCGCGAGCGAAGCCATTACGCCGGACAGACGCTCGGCATAGGGGCGCGCCTGTTCGGCGGCCGCCTGTGCACGGCGCAGCTTGGCCGCCGCGACCATCTGCTTGGCCTTGGTGATCTTCTGGGTCGACTTGACCGAGTTGATACGGCCCTTGAGTTCTTTGAGCGATGCCACTCTCTTAACTCTCCAATTCGTCACCCCAGCGCAGGCTGGGGTCTCTATCCACTAGGTCGTACCTTGCGGCACGAGATCCCGGCTGTCGCTGGGATGACGGCGAAACCAATCAGGCGAACTGCTTGGCGAACTTGTCGAGCGCGGCGACGACCTTGGCCTTCGTATCGTCCTCGAACTTGCCGGTGGTGCGGATGGTATTCAGCACCTCGGCGTGTTCGCTGCGCATGTGGCTGAGCATGGCGGCCTCGTATTCGTTCACCCGGTCGACCGGGATCGCATCGAGGTAGCCGTTGGTGCCCGCGAAGATCGACACGGTCTGCTCCTCGAACGGCATCGGCGAATACTGCGGCTGCTTGAGCAGCTCGGTCAGCCGTGCGCCGCGGTTGAGCAGCTTCTGGGTCGAAGCGTCGAGGTCCGAACCGAACTGCGCGAAGGCAGCCATCTCGCGGTACTGCGCGAGATCCAGCTTCATCGAGCCCGACACCTTCTTCATCGCCTTGGTCTGCGCGGCGCCGCCGACGCGGCTGACCGACAGGCCGACGTTGATCGCCGGACGGATGCCCTGGTAGAACAATTCGGTCTCGAGGAAGATCTGGCCGTCGGTGATCGAGATCACATTGGTCGGGATATAGGCCGAAACGTCGCCGGCTTGGGTCTCGATGATCGGCAGCGCGGTCAGCGAGCCGCCGCCTTCCGACTTGTTCATCTTGGCCGCGCGCTCGAGCAGGCGGCTGTGGAGATAGAACACGTCGCCGGGATAGGCTTCGCGGCCCGGAGGACGACGCAGCAGCAGCGACATCTGGCGATAGGCGACCGCCTGCTTGGAAAGATCGTCATAGACGATGACCGCGTGCATGCCGTTGTCGCGGAAGAACTCGCCCATCGCGCAGCCCGTGTAGGGTGCGAGATACTGCAGCGGAGCGGGCTCCGATGCGGTGGCGGCGACCACGATGGTGTATTCCATCGCGCCGTTTTCCTCGAGGCTCTTGACGATCTGCGCAACGGTCGAGCGCTTCTGGCCGACCGCGACATAGATGCAGTAGAGCTTCTTGTTCTCGTCGTCGCCGGCGTTGTTTTCCTTCTGGTTGATGAAGGTGTCGATCGCGACGGCGGACTTGCCGGTCTGACGGTCGCCGATGATCAGCTCGCGCTGGCCGCGGCCGACGGGGACGAGGGCGTCGATCGCCTTGAGGCCCGACTGGACCGGCTCGGAAACCGATTCGCGCGGGATGATGCCCGGCGCCTTCTTCTCGACGCGGCGACGCTCGGTCGCCACGATCGGACCCTTGCCGTCGATCGGGTTGCCGAGCGCGTCGACCACGCGGCCAAGCAGGCCCTTGCCCACCGGAACGTCGACGATCGTCTGGGTGCGCTTGACGCTGTCGCCTTCCTTGATCTCGGTATCGGCACCGAAGATCACGGCGCCGACATTGTCGGCCTCGAGGTTGAGCGCCATGCCCTGTACGCCATTGGCGAATTCGATCATCTCGCCGGCCTGGACCTGGTCGAGACCGTGGATGCGGGCGATGCCGTCACCCACGGAGAGCACGGTGCCGACTTCGCTGACTTCGGCCTGGGTGCCGAAATTGGCGATCTGGTCCTTGATGACCTTCGAAATTTCTGCGGCGCGGATATCCATGAGTAACGTCCTTTGATCAGGCCTTCATCGCCTGGGCGAGGGAATTGAGGCGGGTGCGGATCGAGCCATCGATGCGCTTCGATCCGATGGTGACGACCAAACCGCCGAGAAGCTCGGGATCGACGGTAGTGGAAAGCTTGACGGTGCGGCCCTCGCGCGCGGTCAGCCGCGAACGGATCTGCTCGAGCTGCGCGTCGTTGAGGGCATGCGCGCTGGAAACCTGCGCGGTCACCTCGCCGCGCTGGGCGGCGGCGATGGCGCGGAAGGCGCGGATCACCTTGGGCAATTGCGCCAGCCGGCGGTTGTGCGCCAGCACGCCGACGAAGTTCTGCGTCAGCTCGGCGAGGCCGAGCACGGTGCCGACGCTCGACAGCGCCTGACCGGCGGCCTTGCGCGAAACCTTGGGGTTGGTGGTGAGCTGGGCCAGTTCGCCCGATTCGGCCAAAGCGGCCTCGAGCTTGTCGAGGTCCGATTCGACCGCGGTCACTGTACCGTTCTCGCTCGCCAGGTCGAACAGGGCCGACGCATAGCGCCCTGCCAGGCTAGCCTGAATACCGGCGGAAATCTCCACGCGCTGTCGTCCTCTCGAGGTCCGGAAAATAACGATGCTGTCAGCCTGGCGTCGTGGATGGACAGAGCCACCCCGGCAAAGCTGTCGCGCGCCTAGCATCGGGTATTGCGAAGCGCAAGTCGGGTGCCCTGCAAACGGGTCGCAAACCGGTGGCCGTCCCGTCACCGGATGTGAGCGCGGAGCGCAGGACCGCACCACGCTGAGCCGCGAGCCGCTGGCGGGCTAGCTGTCCTCGGCGACCTCGCAGGAATAGACCAGCCGCTCGTTGGGTTGGGTGGGCAGGCCGGAGACGACTTCGGTCTGCATGTCGCCGAGCGAGGAGGCGGCGTCCTCGGCCTGGCAGGCGGGGGCCGAATATCTACCGCGCGCTTCTCGCGCCGCGCTCATCGCCTCGCGCGAGAGCAAATAGCGTTCGGTGCGATAGATCCGGCGCGCCGGATCGAAGCTGTTGACCGCGACTGCCTGCTCCTCATTGGGCACGAACACGCGCGACCATGTTCCCGCGGAGAGACCGTATTGCGTACGCTCGTTGACGCAGCCATCGCCGCTCCAGGCGAAACTCACCTCCTGCGCCTGCGCGCTGGTGACGCGGCTGCGCTGCGCATCCAGCGTGCAGACATAGCGCGCGTCGCCCGTTTGCGAACCGGGGAAGCCGGTTTCGCCGGAGCCATCCGCCTCGCCGCCCATCGCGCTGGTAACCCGGCGGTCGATCTCGTCGATACCCGGGCGGCTGACATGCAGCGCCAGCGCCATCAGCACCGCGCCGATACCCAGCGCCATGACGATACGGTTGCGGACCGGCCAGGTCACCGTCCCGAACTCGCTCTCGACCGGTTCGCGCTTCTCGAAGGCCCACCAGATCAGCCCGGCGCCGAGCAGCAGCAGCACCACGCTGGCGAGCATCCGGTCGTCGCGTTCGTCGCGGACCTGCATCTCGGCCTCGAAGCGCGCGCGATCGCGGCGGGTGCGCTCTTCCTCGCTGCGGTTCTCCAGATTCGCTCGCGCAGCGCTCTGTTCGCGTTCCATCCGCTCGCGTTCTTCCGCCTCGAGAGCGTCGAGGCTGCGGCATTCTGTATCGTTGACCCGCGGGGCGATTCCATTGTCGCTCAGGAAAGCGCGCAATTCGCGGTTCGACACGGCGAAGAAGAATTCCGCGTCCGAGCCGCCCGAATCGGCGCCGAAGCTGTTCACCCCCAGTACCCGCCCGCAGCCGTCGAGCAGCGGGCCGCCCGAATTG
>JAHJWA010000154.1 GCA_018828205.1 Alphaproteobacteria bacterium | reverse complement strand
GCGAAGACCAGGCCGACCACCGTCGCCGCCTCGCCATCGAGCACCAGCGCCGCCTTGTCTTCGCAGGCCCGCCCCGCCAGCGTGGCGGTGCCCAATTCGCGCGCGCGGTAGGTGATCCGGCCCGCTTCCTGCACCGCGCATTGATTGTAGGTGCCAGGCGCGAACAGGATCGTCCCGCTGCCGGTACCGATCGCATCGACCGCGTCCTGCAGTTCCGCGAAGCCTTGGCCGTTCTCGGCAATCGTGAAGGGTGCGGGGCCCGGCTGGGCCAGCAAGGCCGCCACGGGAATGGCCGCGACCGCGAGCGCCGCAAGCGCACCCACCGCCCAAAGCGAGGGTCGCGAGCAGGTAGAGGCGCTGCGCAGGATCATGGCATGAACTTATCCGACAATGGTTACCTGGTCGATAACGCTCTTGCTATAAGTTAGTTCTCGCCCAGTACCTTTAAAAACCGCGCGCCGTAGGCTTCGAGCTTCTTGGCCCCCACCCCCGGGATGCGCGAGAGCGCCGAAAGGCTGCGCGGGCGCGCCTCTGCCATGGCGCGCAGGGTGGCGTCGTGGAAGACGACATAGGGCGGCACCTGCGCCTCGTCGGCCAGTTCCTTGCGGAGGGCCCTGAGCGCCTCGAACAGCGGATCGCCGACCGGGTTGGGGGTGGCGTCCCCGCGCCGTCCCCGGGTGCGCTTGGGAGGGACCACGATCGCCACCGGCTGCTCGCCCTTGAGGATCGCCATGGCATCGCCGCCCAGCGCCAGTCCGCCGTGCTCGGTCGAAACCAGTGCGCCGCGCGCCTGCAGCGCTCGCGACAGCGGCTGCAGCAGCGGCGCTTCGTCCGAGCCAACGATCCCGAACACCGAGAGCGTATCATGCCCACGCTGGCGCACCCGCTCGTCCGCCGAGCCGGTCAGCACTTTCTGCAGATGGCCGAAGCCGAAGCTCTGCCCGGTGCGATAGGCGGCGCTGAGCAGCTTGCGCGCCAGTTCGGTGACATCGGTAACGCCCGGCGGCGAGAGGCAATTGTCGCAATTGCCGCATTGCGCGGGCGGATCCTCGCCGAAATGCCGCAGCAGCAGCGCGCGCCGGCAGCCCGGCGTCTCGACCAGCGCTGCAAGCGAATCGAGCCGCGCTCGCTCGGCATTGCGGCGGTCCTGCGGCACTTCCTCGAGCCGCGCGCGCGCGGTGGCGAAATCGCCCGCACCCCACAGCATCGTAGCCAGCGCCGGATCGCCGTCGCGTCCCGCGCGCCCCGTCTCCTGATAATAGCCCTCGATCGATTTGGGGATGCCGACATGCGCGACGAAGCGGACGTCGGGCTTGTCGATCCCCATCCCGAAGGCGACCGTGGCGACGATGACCATATCCTCGCTGGCCACGAAGGCGGCCTGGTTGGCGGCGCGGCGCTCGGGCTCGAGCCCGGCGTGATAGGGCCGCACCGGCCGCCCGGTCGCCGCCGCCAGCTTGTCCGCCAGTTCCTCGGTCTTGCGCCGCGTGGGCACGTAGACGATCCCCGGCCCCGGATGATCGGCCATGACCTGCGTGAGCTGCCGCACGGGGTTGTCGCGGTGCCCGATCGTGTAGCGGATGTTGGGCCGGTCGAACCCCGCCAGCACCAGTCCGTCGGCCGGGATGCCGAGCTGCGCGAGGACATCGTCGCGCGTCTGGCGGTCGGCGGTGGCGGTCAGCGCGAGCCGCGGAACTTGCGGGAAGGCATCCATCAGCGGGCGCAGCTGGCGGTAGTCGGGGCGGAAATCGTGGCCCCATTCGCTGACGCAATGCGCCTCGTCGATGGCGAACAGCGTCAGCGGCGCGGCCTGGAGCATGTCGCGGAACTGCGGCTGGCTGGCGCGTTCGGGTGCGACATAGAGCAGGTCGAGCGCTCCGGCGCGGAAGGCATCGATGGTTTCGCGCCAGTCGGCATCGGCGCTGGTCAGCGTGGCGGCGCGGATCCCATTGGCGCGCGCCGAGCGCAGCTGGTCGTGCATCAACGCGATCAGCGGGCTGATGACCAGACAGGTGCCCTCCAGCATCACCGCGGGCAATTGATAGGTCAGCGACTTGCCCGCGCCGGTCGGCATCACCGCCAGCGTGCTCTGACCCGCGAGCACCCGTTCGACCACCTCGCCCTGGCGACCGCGGAACTGGTCGAAGCCAAAGGTCTCGCGCAATTGGCCGCGCGCGGCGTCGAGTGAAGGGGCGGTGGTCTGCATCGCCGGGCCTGTGCCAGAGGCGGGGCCCAAAGGGAAAGGCGGCAGGAAAGATTTTCCCCTTGGCCCAGCCCCCCAGGACCGATTAACACCCTTCCACAGCCACGGCGCGGCATCCCGCCGCGCCCGATCGACTGGAGACATGCCATGAAGACCCGCCTAGCCCTCGTGGGCGCTGCCGCGCTCGCCACGCTGACCCTCGCCGCCTGCGGCGACACCGACGACGCTTCGATGGAAGCCGAAGCCGACACCGTCGAAATGCCCGCCAACGAGGCGCTCGAAGGCGTTGACGATGCGCCGGTCATGGATCCGCAGGCCAATTCGATCGAGAGCGCGCCGGCGACCACCACCGCGCCCGCCGCCGTCGCCCAGGAGCAGGAAATCGAGGAAGCGAGCGAGAACGCCGCCGCCAATGCCGCCGCTGCTGCCGATGCGATGATCGAAGAATAAGCGCATGCGCGCGCCTTGCCTGCTCTCCGTGCTGGCATTTTCGCTGGCGCTGACCGCCTGCGGTCCCTCGGACAACGATCCGGGCCCGGGCGGCGTGACCGTGGGCGAGGCGCGCGCGCTCGACGAAGCCGCCGCGATGATCGACCAGCGCCAGACCCCGGCCGAGGTGCTCACGCAACAACCCGCGGCGGCTCCTGCCGAGCCCGTCGCCGAGCCGGCACAAACACCTGAACTCGAGAGGGAAACCGAATGACCATGAACCCCGGAATGGATCCGGAGACCTTCGAACAGTTCCACGACCAGCTCGAACGCTATGTCCGCGAACGCTTGATCCCCGCCGAGCGCGAGATGATCGAGAACGATCGCATCCCCGACGATATCCTTACCGAGATGAAGGACATGGGGCTGTTCGGGCTCTCGATTCCCGAGGATCACGGCGGCGCAGGGCTCAACACCACGCAATACGCGCGCACAGTCAAGGCGATGAGCTACGCCGCGCCCGCCTATCGCTCGATCTTCTCGATCAACATCGGGATGTTCAACTCCGCGCTCAAGAATGGCGGCACCGCGGCGCAGCAGGCCGAATGGTGGCCGCAGCTCGCCGAGGGCAAGATCGCCTGTTTCGGGCTGACCGAGCCAGGCTCGGGCAGCGACAGCGCCGCCATGCAGACCACGGCCCGGCCCGATCCCGAGGGCAATGGCTGGATCCTGAATGGCTCCAAGCGCTACATCACCAACGCCCCGCACGCCGATGTCGCGCTGATCATGGCGCGCACCGAGAAGGACGCATTGCCCAAGAACGCGCATGTCAGCGCCTTCATCGTGCCGATGGACACGCCCGGCATGTCGGTCGGCAGCCCCGACAAGAAGATGGGCCAGGCGGGCAGCCATATCGCCGACATCATGATGGACGATGTCCATGTGCCCGGCGACGCGCTGCTCGGCGGCGAGACCGGCCAGGGCTTCCGCTTCGCGATGATGAGCCTCGACAACGGCCGCATCTCGGTCGGCGCCGCCTCGACCGGCTACGCCCGGCGAGCACTCGACTCGGCGCTCAAATACGCCACCGAGCGCAAGGCCTTCGGCGAGCCGATCGCCAATTTCCAGCTGATCCAGCAGATGCTCGCCGAGAGCGAGACCGAGATCTACGCCGCCGAATGCATGATGAGCGATGTCACCGCGCGCGCCGACCGCGGCGAGAACGTGATCCGCAAGGCCGCCGCCTTCAAGGTCTTCGCCAGCGAGATGTGCGGAAGGGTGGTCGACCGGGTGGTGCAGATCTACGGCGGCGCGGGCTATCTGGCCGAATACGACGCCGAGCGGTTCTTCCGCGATGCCCGGATCTATCGCATCTACGAGGGCACCACGCAGATTCTCCAGCTGCAGATCGCCAAGCACATGCTGCGCGACTTCGCCGCCGGGATCGAGCGCTAGGCGTGTACAAACTCCTCGAGGGACTCTCCATCGTCGAAGCCTCGAGCTTCGTCGCCTCGCCCACCGCCGGGCTCTATTGCGCACAGATGGGCGCGGAGGTGATCCGCGTCGACCACAAGGCGGGCGGGCTCGATTACGACCGCTACATGCTGACGAAGGAGGGCCGCTCGCTCAGCTGGGAGAACCTCAACCGGGCGAAGAAATCGGTCGCGCTGGACCTGCGCAGCGAGGAAGGGCGCGAACTGCTGGTGGCGCTGGCGGCCTCGACCGGCAACCTCATCACCAACCTGCCCGAGAAGAGCTTCCTTGGACACGCCGCGATCAGCGAGGCGCGGCCCGAGAGCGCGCCGGAGCTGGTCAGCGTGCGGATCATGGGCTGGCACGACGGACGCCAGGCGATGGATTTCACCGTCAACGCCGCGAGCGGCTACCCGCTGATGTGCGGGCCCGAGGACTGGGACCAGGCCAGCGCCCCGCCGGTCAACCAGGTGCTGCCCGCCTGGGATTTCATCACCGGCGCCTATTGCGCCTTCGCGCTGCTCGCCGCGCTGCGCCACCGCGACGCCACCGGCCAGGGTAGCGAGTTGCGCGTGCCCCTGGGCGATGTCGCGATCGGGACGCTGGCCAATTCGGGCGCGATGGCGGAAATGCTCTACCGCGGCGGTGACCGCGAGCGGCTCGGCAACGCGATATGGGGCGCCTTCGGGCGCGATTTCCGCAGCCGTGACGGGGTGCGCTTCATGGTCGCTGCGCTGACCGCCAAGCAGTGGGACGGGCTCATCCGCGCCTTCGATATCGAGGCGCCGATCGCCACCCTCGAACAGCGCCTAGGTGTCCGCTTCGCCGATGGCGACCGTCCGCGCTTCGAACACCGCCAGGCGCTGTTCGAGCTGTTCCAGTCGGTCGCCGACACCCTCGACTATGCCCAGCTCGAAACCCGCATGGCCGCCGAAGGAACCACCTTCGAACGCTACCGCACCGCCTACGAAGCGGCGAACGACCCGGTGCTGGTGGCGGACAATCCACTGTTCGCCGAGACCAGCGCCAACCCCAGCGGCTTCGCCTATCCCGCGCCGCGCAGCTTCGCCAACCTGCCCGGCCAGGACGCGGGCGAACCTGCTCCGGCGCCCTTCCTCGGCGAGCACACCGAACAGGTGCTGGCCGAGCGGCTCGGCCTGTCCTCGGGCGCGATCGGCGATCTGGTCGACCGCGACATCGCCCGCCTTTCCGACAAATAGAAAGCCCTGCCATGAGAAAAGTCGCCATCTGCAAGCCGCTGCGCACCCCGGTGGGCAAGTTCCTCGGCACGCTCGCCCCGCTCGAGGCGGGCGCTTTGGGCGCGGTGATCATCAAGGCGCTGGTCGAGCGCAGCGGGATCGATCCTGCGCGCGTCGACGATGTGGTCTTCAGTCAGGGCTATGGCAGCGGCGAGGCGCCCGCGATCGGGCGCTGGAGCTGGCTCGCAGCGGGCATGCCGATCGAGGTCCCCGGCTTCCAGCTCGACCGGCGCTGCGGTTCGGGGCTGCAGGCGGTCGCGACCGCGGCGATGATGGTCCAGACCGGGGTGGCCGATTGCGTGCTCGCCGGCGGGGTCGAGAGCATGTCGAATGTCGAACACTACACCACCAGGGCGCGACATGGTGCTCGAATGGGCGATATGGAGCTGTGGGACCGGCTGACCCGCGGACGGTTGATGAGTCAGCCGATCGAGCGCTTCGGGGTGATCAGCGGGATGATTGAGACCGCCGAGAACCTCGCCAAGGATTACGACATTTCGCGCGAGGCGGCGGATGAGTTCGCGGTCCGCTCGCACCGCAACGCCGCCGCCGCTTGGGAAGCGGGTCGGTTCGACGAACAGCTGGTTCCGGTCGAGATCCCGCAGCGCCGCGGCGATCCGCTGGTGTTCGCGAAGGACGAGGGCTTCCGCGCCGATGCGGACAGGGAATCGCTGGGCGCCTTGCGCGCCATCGACGGTCAGCGCGACCCGGCGGCGATCGTCACCGCGGGCAACGCCAGCCAGCAGAACGACGCGGCCGCCGCCTGTCTGGTCGTCGCCGAGGACAAGGTCGCGGAGCTCGGGCTCGAACCCATTCTGTGGTTCCACAGCTGGAGCGCAGCGGGCTGCGACCCGAGCCGGATGGGCATCGGCCCGGTCCCCGCGGTCGAGCGGCTGTTCGCGCGCACCGGGATGGGCTGGGACGATATCGGGCTGGTCGAATTGAACGAGGCCTTCGCGCCGCAGGTGCTCGCCGTGCTCAAGGG
>JAHJWA010000153.1 GCA_018828205.1 Alphaproteobacteria bacterium | reverse complement strand
AGATGGACGAGGCGTTCCCCTATGCCAGCATCCTCGATCCCACCGACGACGTGCATATGGGCGGTGCCAAGATCTACAATGTCTTCCCCTCGCGCGGGGTGGCGCTGCTGGCGAGCAATCCCGAACTGTTCGAACTGAATGAGGAAGACACGCTGGAGGACAGCTTCTTCGGCGATTTCGCTTCGACCGAGGAAACCGTGGCCGGTTACGGCATGGGTACGTTCCGTTCCGGTATCCACACTATCATTGCCGGCCTGCGCTACGAGAATATCGATTTCGACAACATCAACTACGCGGTCAGCTTCTTCGACGGCGAAGGATCGGTGAACGAGGTGCGGACGCAGAACTCCTACGATTTCTGGCTGCCCGGCATCCACCTCCGCCACGAGCTCATGCCCAATCTGATCCTGCGCGAGAGCTACAACCGCAGCTATGGTCGGCCTCGGCGCAGCGAACTGGCCAGCGGCCGCTTCATCAACGAAGACGGCGACATCGTGGACGGCAACCCCAACCTCCAGCCCGCGGTGTCGGAAAACTTCGATGCCCAGGCGGAGTATTACACCAGGACCGGCGGTCTCTACTCGGTCGGGGTGTTCTACAAGGACATTTCCAATTTCTCGTACGACCGGGTCTATGCCTTCAACGAGCTGGACACGAACGGAATTCCGATCCCCGACGAGGACGGCGATTTCGAATATGAAGTCCCCACCAACGGCACCAGCGCGAAGAATTACGGTGTCGAACTGATCGCCCGCCAGCGGCTGGTGTTCCTGCCGGGTGCGCTGCGCGGCCTGACCGCCGGGGTCAGCGCCACCTTCACCGAGACGGAGGCGAATTACCCCGATCGCACCGATCGCGACGATCTGCCATTGCCGGGCTTCTCCGACTTCCTGTTCACCGCGACGCTGGAATGGGCCTGGAAGGGCTTCAACGCCCGCGCGGACTACATCAACCGCTCGGACTATGTCGAAGGCCTGGGCAGCGATATCGAGAGCGACGAATTCTTCGGACCCGAAGAGCGGCTCGACCTCTCGGCATCCTACCGGTTCGGCAGCGGGCTGCGGATCTTCGGCAATGTCATCAACGTCACCGACGAATCCCAGTTCTCCTACCAGGGCTACGAACCCTTTGCCGAGGATGCGAACCTGACCGGGCGCAAATTCACTTTCGGCCTCGGCTATACCTTCTGATCGGAGATTTGATTGTGACCAAGACCTTCCGTCCGGCGCTTGCGCTGGCTTTCGCCGCCGCGCTCCCGTTCGCTGCGTCCCAGCTTCACGCGCAGGAGGCGTCCGCCCCCGCGGTTGCTGCCAGCCAGGCTCAGGCCGAGGCTCCCGCGCAGGCGAGGAACATCGTCCTGTTCGTCGCCGATGCGGCCGGCGTCTCGGTGCTCAACGGCGCGAGCCTGCTGGAGTATGGCGAACCGCTCAAGCTGCACATCCAGCAATGGCCCCATCTCGGGCTCAGCGAGACGTCGCCGGTCGATTCCTTCGTCTCGGATTCGGCCAATGGCATGTCCTCGATCATGACCGGCGTGAAGACCCGCAACGGCGTCATCAGCCAGTCGCCCGAGGCGGTCCGCGGCGAGCGTGACGGTGCACCGACCAAGACGCTGCTGGAATATGCGGAGGAACGCGGGCTCCTGACCGGCGTGGTCAGCAGCCAATCGATCGCCGATGCGACCCCCGCCGCCACCTATGCCCATGCCAATGATCGCGGCAAGCAGGGCGAGATTTTCTCGCAGGTCTTCACGCCGCGGTTCGGCGACGGGGTCGACGTGATGATCGGCGCGGGACGCAAGCGCATCGGCGACCAGCTCGGGGTTCTGGGGACCGGCTTCGCGCCGCTGGCGGATCAGCATGGCCGCCCGATCTACGACACGCTCGACGCTGTGCCCCAGTCCGACGATCGGCCGATCGTGGTGGCCGACGGCATCGACGTGCGAGCCGCCACCCTGCGGGCGCTCGAACTGCTGCAGCGATCCGGGACCGGCTATTTCCTCGTCGTCGAGTGGGACGCCCATACCGACGATCCGCGCGAAGGGCTGCAGAACATGGCCGATTTCGACAAGCTTATGGCCGAGGTCGAAAGCCGGGTCGAACTGGACGATACCTTATTGCTGTTCACCGCCGACCATTCCTTCGGGCTGCAGGTCGATGGCGGCAAGCGCGGCGAGGAATTGCTGGCCGGCTACGATGAGTGGAAAGCCGCCGACAGCGAGGAAGGCCCGGTCAGGCTCGAACACGTCATGGTCAATGACGGCCACACCGCCGAGGAAGTGCCCACGCTGGCGATCGGTGCCGGGGCAGAGCGCGTGCGCGGCTATTTTCCCAACACTTATCTGTTCGACGTCATGCTGAACGCCTGGAACTGGGACCCCGATGCCGCGAGCAACTGACCGGCTGGGTTGCATGGCCGGTTCAGTGCGGGCTTTCCGCGCGCAGGCGCTCAGATCCTTGTCGCTCGCGGCAATGGTCGGCGCGGCGATGGGCTGCGCCCCGACCACCGATGGGCAATTGACATACCGGGCCCGCGCCGATCTCGACGCGCCGCTCAATGCGGATACCGGCTGGGCAGGTCCCACGGGAGAAGCGGTCACGATCGCGGCGGACCAGCCGTTTCGTCTGCGGATCGAAGCCGGCGCGGGCGAAGCCGACGCCGGCTTGCACCTGCAAGCCCGCCGCAATGGCGGGGAATGGCAGAACCTCGACGCGCAGGCCTTTCCCTATCCCAAGCTGGAGCTCGAGCTGGATTTTGCGGAATACGCCCCCGGTTCTGCGCTCCAAGGCTGGCTGGTTCGTGCCGGCGCGGCTGACGGGCTCGCCATCGCGCAGGATGGCCCGGACAGCGTGCTGCGCGCGCAGGGCGGGGCGGCCGGTCTGACGGCTACCTATGCCGCACCCTGGCCCTTGCCGGAATTCAGCTATGCCGCGCGGTTTCGTCTCCCCGAGGGCGCCAGCGAGGGTGCCAGAGAAGGCTTCGCGCTGGTGTTCGAACATGTCGATGCGGACAATCACGGGCTGGTCCGCGTGCATCCCGATCGCGGGATCACGCTCGTCCGCATCTCCGATGGCGAGGAAATCGTCCTCGCACGCGAGTCCGTCGCGATCGCGCGCGGGAGCTGGCACGAGGTGGAGGTCAAATTCGAGGAGGGGCGTATCGAGCTGGGGTTCGACGATCGGGATCTCCTGGCCATGCCGCTGTCTGGCATCGACGGGGAAACCGGCCTCGCCATCCCGGCTGGCGCCGAAGTGGATATATCGCGGCTGACCATCGAAGGCGTTCCGAGCACCCCCGGCGTCAGCATTATCGCGACGCAGGCCTATGACCATGGCGCGGCTACCGAGGATTTGCTCGCGGGCTCCTCCGACCCCTTCGCGCCCGGCTTCGGCCTGTCGCTGCGCAACCGGACCCCGACTTGGGGTGGTGCCGAAGCGCATGGCGAGTTCGAATGGCCGCTGGTGATCCGCCGCTTTGCCGATGGCGCTGCGCTCAACGAAAGCGGGGACCGTTTCGAGTTCCGGATGGCGGGCGGGCAAGCCGCCAACAGCGCCGTGGCGCAGCTGACGCTGACTGTTCCGCCCGGCCATCTGGGCGGCACATTCGTCGAAACGCCGGGCCGTATCGGGCCGTGGCAGGCGCAGAATGGCGACCTCTATTTCATCATGGAGCCGACCGAGACCGACAACAAGTTTATGATGGTCAAGTCCGAGGATGGCGGACGCAGCTGGCGCGAGATCGATGGCCGCAACCGGCCGCAGACCGGCGATCTGGAATCGGTCAGCGGGCAGATGGTGGAGGGCCGAATCCACATCGTCCACCAGGTGACCGGTTCGGTCCGCTACCATGTTTTTCGCACTTCCGATCACCCGACCGATCCGGATAGCTGGGAAATCCGCGACGAACTGGCTGCCAGCGAAGAGGCCATCGCGCAGACTGCAACCATGGCCGTCCGCTCCGACCAAAGCGTGGTCGCCATCTTCCTGGCCGACCGGCTGTATTATGCCATTCGTTCGGCCGAGGGCAGCTGGGGGGCTCCGAGGGTCCTGGATCCCGGAGCGGAGTTCATCAATGCCGGGCCGCAGGCCGTCGCAGGGCGCGGCGATGTCGTCCACCTGGCCTATTTCAGCGACGACGGGATGATCTGGTATCGCCGCCTGCTTCCCGGCGGCACGCTTACCGACCGCCAGAAACTCGCTCGGGGAGCGGGGACGAGCCGGGCCGAATATGGCGCGGTGCTGCCGCTCGCCTATGATGCCGAAACCGATAGTGTGACGATCGCCTATCGGCTGGCCGATGGGAGCTTGTGGGAACGGCAGGTCAAGGGCGGTTCCGCCCCCGGGCCCGCAGTCCGGATATCCGATCGCGCGGTGATCGCCGACGCGGTGGATTCGCAACAACCTGCTGCGGATCTGGTGGCCGACGGCGGCTCGCTGTTCGCGCTTTTCGTCGACGAGGATACCCGCAGCATCTTCAGCACCCGCCGGCTGGGCGACCGCTGGGAGAAGCCGGTGCTGCAGGTGGATGGCATCGCGGGCTCCTGGGTGCGCGGCAGCATAATCCGGCGGCCGGATGGGCGATCGGTCTACGGCTATGTCTATGATGCCGGATCGCAAGGCGGGGCCGGCTTCAACCGCTATCGAGAGCTATCGCTCGACGCGGAGTAGGTCGCGATCCGCAGCGAATAGACCGCGGGGCCCGACACCGCGAGCCCGGTCGGCGCGTTCGCGATCATCGGGGGGCAGCAACACCTGCGAGGAGGCGCTATCGATCTGCACCGCATTTGGCGGTGGGCATCGGTCGCGTTCGTTTCGCTCGGGTCGACCTTGCTTGTCCCTCTCTTGCAGCAGCGGCCCCAAACCGATTTCCGCACCCGCCACGGCTCCGCTTCCGAGTTTCCCTTGCATGGCCCAGCGGGCCAAGGCACGGTTCGTGCGTGTAATTTGGGAAGGGATCGACATATCATGACCATCAGTCCGCGGAGCACGATCGCTCTCGCTCTTGCCTTGGCCGCGCAGCCCGTCTTGGCGCAGGAAACCCCGACCACAATGACCGACGAAGCCCCCCCTGCCGCCCCTTTCGAGAGCGAGAACGATCCCTTCATCTGGCTCGAGGAGGCCCGCAGCGTCCCGGCCCTGTCCTGGGTGCGATCGGAAAATACAAGGGTCGACCAGACGCTGGGCGCGGATCCGCGCTTCGCCGCGCTCAAGGCCGAAGCGCTGGCCATCCTCGATAGCGAGGATCGCATCCCCTATGTCGGCTTCACGCCCTACGGGCTGGTGAATTTCTGGCAGGATGCGAAGAATCCCAAGGGTCTGCTGCGGCTGACGACGCTCGACAGCTACCGTACCGACAGCCCGCAATGGGAAACCATTCTCGATATCGACCAGCTCGCGCGCGACGAAGGCCGCGAGTGGGTGTATCACGGCATGAGCTGCCTGCCTCCCGAAGGGCGGCGCTGCATGGTAGGCCTGTCCGACGGCGGCAAGGACGCCGACGAACTGCGCGAATTCGACATGGAGACCCGCAGCTTCGTGGAGGGCGGGTTCTTCCTCCCCGAAAGCCAGGGCGGCACCAGCTGGATCGACGAGGACACGCTGCTGGTCAGCCGCGACTTCGGCGATGGCACTCTGACCGAGAGCCTCTATCCCTTCACCACCCGCGAATGGAAGCGCGGCACGCCGATCGAGGACGCGCCCGAGGTGTTCCGCGGCGAGGCCTCGGATGTTTCGGCGGGCGCAATCCTGCTGCGCGATGCCACCGGCGCGATCCAGGCACGCGCCGCCTATCGCGGGCTCTCGTTCCACGAGCGCGCCTATTACCTGCAGCGCGGTTCGGAATGGGTGCGGCTCGACATGCCGGAGAAGTCCGGCCTGTTCGGCATTGTCGACGGGCATATTCTGTTCAGCACCGATGTGCCCTGGACCGCCGGCGGCACCACCTATCCTGCCGATTCCATCGTCGCCGCGGAACTGGAAGCCTGGAAGGCCGATCCCAACGGCGTGGCCAAATCGCTGGTCTGGGCGCCGGGCGAGCGCCAGACCAAGCAGGGCGCGTCGATCACCGCCAATTCGATGTTCGTCAATCTGCTCGACAACGTCCGCGGGCAGGTGCTGCGGTTCGATTACGAGGGCGGCGAGTGGGTGAGCCAGCGCGTCGCGCTGCCCGACAACGCCACGGTGGGCGTCGCCGCCTCGGCCGACGACAGCGACCAGATCATGTATTCGGTCACCGACTTCCTCACCCCCAGCACGCTCTATTACTCGGACGGCAGCTCCGCCCCCGAGGTTCTCAAGACCAGCCCGGCGCGCTTCGACGGCGACGGCATGGAGGTCGAGCAGTTCGAGGCGACCAGCAAGGACGGCACGCGGATCCCCTATTTCCTCGTCAAGCCCAGGGGCATGGTGATGGACGGGACCACCGCGACGCTGCTCTCGGGCTATGGCGGTTTCCAGGTCCCGCGCCTGCCCGGCTATCTGGGCACCACCGGCAAGCTGTGGCTCGAGCGCGGCGGCGCCTATGTACTGGGCAATATGCGCGGCGGCGGCGAGTTCGGGCCCGAATGGCACCAGACCGCGATCCGCGAGAACAAGCAGCGCACCTGGGACGATTTCATCGCCATCGCCGACGATCTGGTCGCGCGCGGGATCACCAGCCCCGAGCATCTCGGCATCCAGGGCGGCAGCCAGGGCGGGCTGCTGGTCGGCACCGCCTTCACCCAGCGCCCCGACTTGTTCAACGCCGCGATCGTCCAGATCCCGCTGTTCGACATGCTGCGCTATCACGAGATCGGCCGCGGCGCGTCGTGGATCGGCGAATATGGCGATCCGCGCATCGCCGAGCAGCGCGGCTGGATCGAACCCTATTCGCCCTATCAGAAGCTGACCGCGGAGACCGATTTCCCCACGCCCTTCTACATCACCAGCACCGCCGACGACCGGACGCACCCCGCGCACGGCCGCAAGGCGGCGGCGCGGATGAACCAGATGGGGCAGGCCTATTACTATTACGAGGACATGACCGGGGGCCATTCGGGCGGGGTCGACAACGACCAGCGCGCCAAGCTGCTCGCGCTGCAGAACGTCTATCTGATGCAGCAGCTGATGGATGACGACGGCGGCTACGACGAGGAATAGGTGCGAGCTGCTCGAAGCACGCCCGGTCGAAGGGGCGTGCTTCGAGGCTCCATCGGATCGTCAGGCGGCCAGCACCAGGCCGGCGGTGATCGCGCATGAGAGGACGGTGATCGCTAGGACGAACACCACCCAGTCCTTGGCGGTAAACCGGTCGATATGGTCGGCGCGGAACCGACGATAGCCGACTTCGCAGGCCGGTTTGCTCGCCAGGCTCGCGACATCGAATGCGGTCGCTTCCTTCCTGAACCAGCGTTTGAGCCAGTCGATCTCTTCGGCGCTGACTTGGGGATAGGAGGTGAGCATCGCTTCGATATGGTCGAAGCGATCGTGGGGAGCATCGCTTCCCAGGATTGGGTCATTCATGAATATATCCGGATCTGATTGGGTCGGAGGCGCTCCCGAGGAAGCGCGACGGATCAGATCTGGAACGGAGGCCCTCGCGGCGATGCATGCGGCAAGCGGACGGGCGCCAGGAGCGGCGGTCCGCGCTGACGGGGGCGCCGGCTGACAGGCTGCCGGAGAACGAGGGGACGAACGGCGATCGGCGGCGCCGCGAGGAGCGGCGGCGGCAGGGGCTGGGGCGCGATCGCGAGCTTCTGGTCGCTGTCCCGGCGCAGGAGCACGGCCACCTCTGCCGTGCTGGCGCTGAAGGCCGAACCGTGATCGCGATAGGTGGGCAGCGGTGTTGTCGGGGTGGCATGCAGCACGACCACGGCAATGATCGCACCGAGGATCAGGCGGAGTTTGACCAGGGACAGACCTTCGATGCGCACCGCGCGGAGTTAGGGCGGTGCGGCGCAAGGAGCAAGAGCCGGGCCTGCTCGCTTGCGAGGTCGCTTGGACGAGCGAGGATCTGCAAACGGGGCTGCCGCTTGCAGTGTCGGTTCGCTGTGTCTATCTGTACCATTCGATATGCAAAAGCTTGCCACCAAGGGTCGTCCGCGCGAATTCGACATCGAAACAGCTCTCGGTGCGGCGCTGCGCGTGTTCTGGACCAAGGGTTACGAAGGCGCCTCGCTGACCGAGCTCACCGAGGCGATGGGTGTTACCCGGCCCAGTCTCTACGCCGCCTTCGGCAACAAAGAGGCGCTCTTCAGCCAGGCGCTCGATCTCTACGAAAAGGACAAGCTGGCCTATATCGGTCAGGCGATCGAGCAGCCGACTGCGCGCGCCGTCGCGGAATATATGCTTTCCGGTGCGATCGACACCGCCACCGGCGGCGAATGTCGCGGTTGCATGGGCGTGATCGCCTCCGTGGCATGCCAGAGCGTCGAGCCATCCATCCGCGACGACGTCAATCGCCGCGCGCAATCCTCCAAGGATGCCATCGTGGCGCGGATGCAGCAGGCGGT
>JAHJWA010000152.1 GCA_018828205.1 Alphaproteobacteria bacterium | reverse complement strand
GGCGGCAAGGCTGCGCGCCAGTTGTGCGACTTCACCGGCCGGCCGCTTGGCCGCAATGGCCTCCCTCAATTCTCTTGCGCGTTCCTGGAGCCCGCTCTTGTTCCGACTGGCCGGTAGGCTGCCGATCCGCTCGGCGACCGACGCAGAGAACTCGATCATCTCGTCGTATTCGAACTGGTTCGACACCTCCCCGTCGGTAACCGCTGCCCCATAGTCGACAGCCACATAGTCGAGCATTCGCCAGGTAGTGGGGACTCCGGGTGCGCCAGCACTGGCTGCACCAGAAGCCATTACCATGCTTAGGAGAAGGGCAATGACCACGACGAACAAACGGCCATCGCGGCCCTGGGAAGGCATTCTGCGATCAAACATGAAACGCTCTTATGTTCGATGCGACTAATAATCAATTGCAAATGCGTGAGCGCGTTGCGTACCCATTCGGGCATCAAGAGCTAAGCGCATTGAATATCTCCGCACTCAACTCTGCCAAGTCGCGTCATCGTTCGCTCCATCGGGCAGTAGGCGGTCAATGCTGACGTGAAATTGGCTCATCGGCAGCGCCGGCAGACGCGTACGATCAATGCGCAGATTCTGTGGCGGGACATGGTAGGCAATCCGCGAGGTCAGCAGCCGCAGCGCCACCTTCATCAATGCCAGCGTGATCGGCTCGCCAGGACAGCGGTGGTGCCGGTGATGGTCGCCGCCGCCCTGGGGAATGAACATGAAGAGATCGCGGGGCGCGTCGATGAAGCGCTCCGGTCGGAATTCCTCCGGATCGCTCCACGGCTCGGAGCAATTGGTGCCATGCAGATCCAGAAGGACCTGCCGGCCCTTTGGGAAAGCCACGCCTTTCCATCTGAACGCCCGCCGCGTCCGCGCGATCAGAGCGGGGAAGAAGGGATAGAAGCGGCGCACCTCCTGTACGAACCGCACCGCGCAATCGCCGTTGGCGCTCTCCGGGACGTTCTCAGGAAAGCGGTGCAGTGCGTGAGCCACGAAGACGATATACACCGAAACTGCCACCGTCGGGCGAAGCACGTTGAGCAACTCCACCGCGGCGATCCGCGGCGGGAGCAACTCCCCGGACGCGTCGCGATGTCCCGCAACTACGGCCAACGCGCTTTCGTTCGCCGGACAGATGCGCCCAGTCCTAGTTTCTTCGATGACCGCCGCCAGCCACCGTTCGCTGCGTCGGCGAGCGATCCTCGCTTTCAGGTGCCCGAGGCCGAGTGCCGCCGCTTGATCAAATAGCGCTACCACATCGCGCGTGCGCTTAACCTCTTCGGCGGATGACAGCGGAACGGCGGCCCATTTGCAAACGGCTCTCATCAGAATCGGTTGGATGGCGTGATAGCGCATCACCTCTTCTTCGGACGCCCAGGAGGAGATTGCTTTTAACCATTCGCGCTCGACGAGCCTGGCGAGCTTCTCGACCCGTTCGTCACTCATCAGCGACATGAACATTGCCTTACGAAGGCGGTGCGCCTCATCGTCGAGACCTTGGACACCGCCTTTTCCCAGCAGGGTTGCGCGCACCGGTTCGGGCATTGCCCCGCGCCGCTTGAAACGAGACTCGTCGTAGAACAACTCCGCCGCCTCGGGTCCTCTCATGCAAATCGTCCTGCGCAGCAGGAGCCGTGACTCGAACAGATCCGATCCGAGCAGAGCACAGGTTTCCCGGACGTAGTCATAGGGCTTGGCGAGGAGGGCTGCCGTGCTATCGATGCGGCCGTCTCGGAAAAGGTGCAGCGGCACCCTTCGCTTACCGGGCTTCGCATCCCGCTGATGATCGCTGTCAGTCATACTCGGGCATCGCAGAGTACCTAGCCTTGCGGGGCCTTGCCGCCGATGTCAGCGGCATGCACAAGAGTATCGCCACACTGCAGATTCGCCGGCACCGCCACATCTATCTTCTCGGGGTATGGCAGATCGAGCTCATCCATGATCTTGACAAACTCGGGCAACGTCTTGCCGCCGCCAAGACGAGGATTGCGCTCCCGCTCCTGGGCGATCGTGGAGACGTGGCGATGTTGATAGTCATGCGCCGGGTAGACGAGCGTGTCTTCGGGCAAGGGAAAGATCTTGGCGTGAATCGACCGGTAAAGAGCTTCGGCGCTCCCATTCTGGAAATCCGTCCGCCCGCACCCGTCGATGAGCAATGCATCGCCGGTAAAGATGCGCGCCTGCCCGCCTTCCTCGAGAAAGAGGCAATGATGAGTGTCGGTGTGTCCGGGGGTAAACAGCGCCCGCAGCGACAGGCTGCCCACGACCAGGGGCTCCTCTTCCGTGATGCCGAGATCGGCGCAGGCCAATCCTTCGATCGCGGGATAGGCGACCTTACAGCCGGTGAGCGACCTCAGCCGGCTCGCCGAACTGACGTGGTCGGCATGGATGTGGGTTTCGAGGGTCAATTCCAGCGTCAGGCCGAACTCGCGCACCAGCGCGAGGTCGCGTTCCGCAGCCTCGATCACAGGATCGATGAGCGCGCATTTCCCCGATTCCTGACAGCCGACCAGATAGGTGTAGGTGGAGGATTCCGGCTCGAACAGCTGCCTGAAGATCACCGTCCGCTCCATCCTTTGCAAGCATGTCTGATTTCCCGTGCTCGATCTGCGACGGGTTCGGCGCGCTCCGCGCCCACCGGCTCGTCTGCGCTTTCCACGCTTGATGGAGCGGCCCTCTTGGCTTCGATTCGCTCGAGAGAGACCGCAGCGAGTTCGTAGTGGGCGGCCGTTACTTCTGACAGGGTGGAACGTTGCGCCGTTTCCAGTTCCTCCTCCGCGCGCCGTTGAAGACACTGCAGGTCCTCAACGGATCCGGGTCCGATCGCTTCGTCCATGCCGATCACTTCACCGCGAAGAGTTGCGTGCCTTGCGCGCCGAAACTCATCACCCTGAACGGAGCAGTCTGGATGCCGCCCATGCCGGGTGATCCGGCGGGCATTCCCGGAAGGGCAATTCCGCGGACGGCGGGTTTCTGGGCGAGCAATCGCTCGACCGCAGCGACCGGGACATGCCCTTCCACCGCGTAGCCGCCGATCAGGACTGTATGGCAGCCCTGGAGCTCGGCGGGAACGCCGGCGCGCGCCTTCAAGGCAGCGAGGTTCTCGCTCGCCACCACGCGGAGGTTGATGCCGACCCGCCGAAGCGCTTCGGCATGTCCGTCACAGCATTCACATCCAGGGTTTTTATACATGACGCCGGCGGGCCGGTCCGCGGCGGTCGCCGTTCCTGATGCCAGCAGGAGAGCAGGTCCGACCGCCAGCTTCATCAGTTTCTTCAGCATTTGTGCCACTCCATCTCTGGCTTTCGCCTGACCACTCATCGTACGAATGTGGCCTTCAATCCACCGGCTGCGGGATCGTGCGCAGGTACGACTTCACCGTCTTCCAGCCGCCCGGAAATTTCTCCTTCGCCTGCTCATCGGCGAGCGAAGGGGCAATGATGCACTCCCCGCCCGGGTTCCAGTTCACCGGCGTAGCGACGGGATGCTTCGCCGTCAGCTGGATCGAGTCGAGCAGCCGTAGGATTTCAGCCAAATTGCGGCCTGAACTCATCGGATAGATCAGCATCGCTTTGATCTTCTTGTCCGGGCCGATGATATAGACGGTGCGGACGGTCGCGTTGGTGGCGGCCGTGCGGCCCTCGGTCTCCGTTTCATCGGCGGGCAGCATGTTATAGAGCTTCGAAACCTTGAGGTCGTAATCACCGATCATGGGGAAGTTCACATCATGGCCGCTGACATCCTTGATGTCCTGCGACCAGCCGTGATGGTCACCCACCTTGTCAACGCTGAGGCCGATCAGCTTCGTGTCCCTCCGGTCGAATTCAGGCTTCTGGCGTGCAAACTCGCCCAGTTCAGTCGTACAGACCGGAGTGAAGTCCTTGGGGTGAGAGAAAAGCACGGCCCAGCTGTCGCCGAGCCACTCATGGAAGCGGATGGGGCCTTCGGTTGTATCAGCTTCAAAATCGGGAGCGATTTCGCCAAGCTTCATTGTTCTTCTCCTTTATCGAAAGTTGGGCGGGTATCCACGAATCAAGTGCCCCCTCCAGTCACTGTAGCTTCAAGTCTTTTTCGACGAGCAGGCGCGCCCCTGCGTTGTGCTGCACAATTCGATTGCAGCCGCAGGTGTTTGACGATCGGACTGGTCTCGCCAGCATGCTGCGGATCTTCGAACAGCCAAGCCTCATGTATCTTAGACATCAATGGCACAGCGCTCAGTTCCACGATCGCTCGAATGCTTCACCAACCAGTGGGTTGCGGTGCTCGAGCCAGGCAGGGACGGGCAGTTCCTTCGAACGCAGAAAGTCCGCGTTGAAGAGCTTGGACTGGTAACGCGTGCCATAGTCGCAGAGGACGGTGACGATGATCCGGCCCGGACCAAGATCCCTTGCAAGTCGAACTGCCCCGGCCACATTGATGCCTGTCGAAGGACCCACGCAGAGTCCTTCGTGCTCAAGCAGGTCGAAAACTACGGAAACAGCCTCATCGTCCGGTATTTGATAGGAGTAATCGGGAGCAAAGCCTTCGAGATTCGCGGTTATCCGCCCTTGCCCTATCCCCTCGGTGATCGAGGACCCTTCGGACCTCAGTTCGCCGCTCGTGTAGTAATTGAAGAGAGCTGCTCCCATCGGATCGGCAAGCGCGATGACGACATTGGAATTGCGGGCCTTGAGAGCCATGCTGACGCCGGCGAGCGTGCCGCCGGTGCCAACCGCGCTCACGAAACCATCTACCTTGCCGTCGGTCTGCCGCCATATCTCTGGGCCGGTCGTCTCGACATGCGCTTGCCGGTTGGCGATGTTGTCGAACTGATTGGCCCAGACGGCACCGCTCGGCTCGGTTTGCCCGAGTTCGCGGGCGAGCCGGGCCGACAGCTTCACATAATTGTTTTCGTTCGAATAGGGCACGGCCGGCACTTCCACGACTTCCGCTCCCACCAGCCGCAGCATGTCCTTCTTCTCGGCTGACTGCGTATCCGGGATCACGATCACCGTACGGTAGCCAAGGGCATTCGCGACCAGCGTGAGCCCGATGCCCGTATTCCCGGCCGTTCCCTCGACAATGGTGCCGCCGCGGCGGATCTCCCCTGAGCGTTCAGCCTCGCGGATGACGTTTAGCGCCGCGCGGTCTTTTACGGACTGCCCCGGATTCATGAACTCGGCCTTGCCGAGGATCTCGCAGCCGGTGAGCTTTGAAACACGATCGAGCCTGATGAGGGGCGTATTTCCGATAGCATCGAGAATGCCGTGGTGAATGCTCATTGCGTCCTGCTCCCGCCAGATCCTTGCTCATCTATGGAAAGCGTCGAGTTCTCGTGCTTGTTCCGGTTTGTCGGATCGGGAACGAAGAGAAGGATCAGCACGCCGATGGTGATGAATGCGTCGGCCAGGTTGAAGGTCGGCCAATGCCAGCCGTTCCAGTGGAGGTCGATCACATCACGAACCGCGCCGAACCGGAGCCGGTCGGCAATGTTCCCGAACGCGCCGCCGAGGATCATCCCGAAGGCGATCCGTTGGAGGATGCTTTCCGTGCGCCAGATGCACACCAGGAGAACCAGCGAGATGGCTGCGGCAACCGCGACGAGCAAGAGGGGCTGCGCTTGCGTGGCGAGGCCGAAGGCGATGCCGGGGTTCATACCGGCCCGGATGGTGAGAAACGGCGTCACGTAGATGACACCGTGCTCAGCGACATGGTCGAATGCGGCTGTTTTCCCGACCTGATCCGCAGCAACGGCCAGCGCTGTCACAACCGCCCATGCATAACGGCCTATTGGTCCGATGGAACTATCCGCAGCTTTAGCTCTCAGCGGCTTTTCAGAAGATGTCCGAACCATGATATTATCCCTTCTGAAAAGACTCAGCCCGCCCGACCCCGTGTAGTCGCCAGCAGCGTGGTTCCTGCCGAGAAGATCTGCGAAACAAACCGGCCTGAGGTTGCAAAGCGCTTTAAGAGTGCTTGCGCACTGAATTTCGGCGGGTTTCGATATTCTGGTAGGGTCAACACTGATGATCCTCAGAATTCGACCATCTGGTACATTTGCCGGCGTTTATGTTTGTCCGAAACTGCGCCGACATAACCGACGGCGATATAGTCGAACAGGCTTCAGATAGTCTTCCTCGGCGTTGGCTGCGCATGTACGAGGGTTGTCGTGCCGCAGACGAGCAGCAGGCCCAGACTGCTCAGGCAGCATCCTTCTGAGGCTCATCGTCGCTCCGCAAGCTCCCGCCTGGCGTCGCGGATGATCTCCCAAGCCGAATGGAGAAAAACGACGGCGATGATGGCTGCGACGACTAGATCCGGCCAAGCGCTCTGCAGCCAAGAGACCAGGCCGGCGGCTATGATGACCGCGACATTGTTGATCGCATCGTTGCGCGAGAACAGCCAAATTGCTCGCGCTTGGGCATCGCCGCTGTCCCGGAAGCGGGCCAGGACGATAGCAGCCGTGACGTTAACAGCCAGAGCCGCGATCCCGATGCCGCCCATCAGCTCCGCTTCGGGCGGGACGGCGTTCATCGCGCGCCAGGCGGCCATCCCGAGCACCCATACACCGAGCAACGCGAGGAATAGGCCTTGGGTGAGCGCAACCTTCGCGCGAGTGGACGCGGACCAGGCCAGCGCGAGCAGCCCGATAAAGGTGATCGACCCGTCGCCCAGGAAATCGAGCGAATCCGCCTTCAGCGCCTGGCTGTTCGCAAGAAAGCCGCCAAGCAGTTCAATGATCCCGAACCCGGCATTGAGGATGACGACGATCCAGAGTGCGCGGCGATAGGCGGGATCGACGGCAGCTCTATTGGTGTCGCCGTGGCAGCCGCAGCCGGTTTCTCCTTTCGATTCTGTCATGACGCCTCTCTAGAACCTCCAGTCACTGGAGGAGCAAGCCTGTTTTGCAACGCCGGTGCTACTTTGAGGCGAAACAGGCTGATCTCCCCCGTCGGCGTGCGGACGACCCGGCGCGGGCGGCCGCTGTCAGGCTCGAGATCAGCGAGGATCGCTTCCATCGCTCCGCGAGCGTTCGGCTCTGTGTTCTCAAACCCGTCCAGGCGCTGCACCAAGCCGAACAATGCGCGCATCAGTCTGGAGCGCTGTCGCGCATAGTCGGCGATATGGACTTCGCCGCCGGATCTTACCGCACCGACCATGGCTGCGATCCCGCGCCTCTTTTCCTCCATTGGCACTTGATGGAAGACAAGGCTCGAGACGACCTTTGTGAAGGGGTCGCCATATCGATCCGCTTCATGCGCGAACGCCTGTCGCCACTCAATCTCGACGCCCGCTTGACATGCCTTGCCGGCGGCGATCTCCAGCACCGCGGGATCCGGATCTAGTCCGACAACTCGCGCGTTCGGCACCGCCTCCTTGACGAGCAAAGCAAACGTCCCGGTGCCGCAGCCGACGTCCAGGATCACATCGTCCCCGGAGGGAGCGAGCTGGTCGAGCAGGGCTGAGCGCCATGTCTTTTCGCGCGTGAGCAGTCTGATGGCGAGATCGTATGCGCCGGTCAGTTGCGGCCAGCCCAGTGCCGGCGTGAAGTTCGTGGGGTGCATTCGGCCTTCCTGACGATTGACTCAAGAAGGCACAGAATACATCCTCCAGTCACTGGAGGATCAAGACTTATGGCGATGCTGATGATCGGCGAGCTGGCGAGGCGCACTGGCGTCAAGGTCAACACCATCCGCTTTTACGAGGATATCGCCTTGATGCCGAAGGCGGCGCGTACCGATTCCGGCCGCCGCACCTATAGCGAAGCGGATGTAAAGCGCCTGACGTTCATACGGAACGGGCGTGACCTTGGTTTTTCAACGGAGGAATTGAAGTCACTGATTGGTCTTTCGGAGCACCCGGACCTCGATTGCGGAGCGGCGGCTGCGATCGCTCGCCGCCATCTTCTCGCTGTAGAAGCGAGGATGTCTCGTCTGATGCTGATGCGGCGTGAGCTGGAGCGGGTGGCCGCCAACTGCGACGGGGGCCGCATGGCCGATTGCCAGGTCATCGGTGCCATCGCGGAGGCCCCATCACATTGAGCATCGAACTGTCCGCTTCACCCGGCGATTTAGCGGTCAGGCACTATTCTTCAGCCACCTTAGACTGCTGACGCTTTCCGGCCCGAAATTACCATATCGGGGCGCCTGATGATCTCTCTTACCATCCATCCAAGCCTTGACGGTCGTTGCACCCTATCAAGGAAGCGGGTTCGAATGGTCTAGAATTCGGGCTGCGCGCTGACCATTGGTGGAGGCGGTCTGCCCCGCATCGGCGAAATCAGACCGGTTGCCGCGCTTCCTGAGCTGAAACAGCGGTCCGGTGGCGTTAGCGGAACGGTGATCCGATGGCACCGTTAGTATCGACTCGGACGACTCATGGCGGCTTCTCCAGCAGTTGGTGAAGGGGCCTCGTAGCTGTTGCTCAATCAAGTCAACTACCGGAAGGCAATTGCAGCAGGCCTATAAGCGGAAAAATCAAGGAAAGTTTTTGCAGATGAAAGCATCCGATCTCCTGGTCGCCGCCCTGGAAGCCGAAGGGGTCGAATACATCTTTGCCGTGCCCGGTGAGGAGAATTTGGATTTGCTTGAATCGCTTCGGACATCTCC